>CALJDB010000033.1 GCA_938023775.1 uncultured Clostridia bacterium | reverse complement strand
CAACTTCGACAAGGAGACCCACAAGATCTCCCTTGGCTACAAGGATCCCTCCGAGAATCCGTGGGAGAAGTTCATGGCGACCTACAAGGTCGGCGATGTCGCCACCGTTACCATCGTGAAGCTCATGACCTTCGGCGCTTTCGCTGAGGTCGTCCCCGGCGTGGACGGTCTGATCCACATTTCCCAGATCGCGAACCGCCGCATCGCCCAGCCGGGCGAGGTCCTCAAGGTCGGCGACGTTGTGAACGTCAAGATCACCGCCATCGACGAGGAGAAGCACAAGGTCTCCCTCAGCATCCGCGCTCTGTCCGAGCCGGCTCCCGCCCCCGCCCGCGAGCGTGAGGAGGAGCCTGAGGTCCGCGAGCGCCACGCCGCGCCCGAGGCGGATGCACTTGTCTACGAAGTCTCCGAGACCGGCGCTGCCACCGGCATCGCCCCCGAGACCGACGAGGCGGAGTAATCAGAATCACCGGCAGCCGCAGCGGATCACCCGCTGCGGCTGCTTTCCGTTTGCAGCTTTGGAAAATGCGCGCTCCGCCCCGGATCGCAGGGAGGGCAAAAGCGTATGGGGATCACGATCCTTTCGGCAGTCATCATTATGGCGGCGTATTTTCTCATCCTTTTCGCCGGTGTCGGACTCATTCAGGACAAGCGCTTTTTATCCTCCGCGCCGAAGGAGAATCTCGACGCGATCCCGGACAAAAAGCCGGAGCGCTTCCGCGGCGCGCACGCGCTCGGCTGGTGCCTCGGCGTGTTCGCGATAATGCTCTTTGCGGGCGTGCTCGTCCTTGCCGCGCGGGACGGCGTGCGCCGCGGCTTCGGCTTTTTTGCGCGCTATCTCGTCATTCTCTATCTGATGGAGCTCTACGACATCTTCTTTTTCGACTGGGTGCTGTTCTGCCATTCCGGTTTCTTTCCCCATTTTTACCCGGAGCTGAAGGGCGTCGTGGGGTCGCAGATGTTCGGCTATAACAAGAAATCCCACCTGCGCCACTTCCTGCTCTATCTCCCCGCAAGCGCCGCCCTCGCCGGACTCTGCCTGCTGTTTTGACGCCAAAAAGTCCCGCCGCGGCACCCGCAGCGGGACTTTTTCCTTGCCTCTGCGCGTCAAAGCGGGTATAATATGGAAAAGAACGCAAAAGGAGAAGATCCCATGGCGGAAATTCTGAAAAAGATACAAAAGCGAAGCCGCGGATTCTGCTCGGCGGTGGTGGTCGCGGCGGGGAGCTCCGCGCGGATGGGGGAGGACAAGTTGCTGCTGCCGCTCGGCGGTGTGCCCGTTCTGGCGCGGACGCTCTGCGCGCTCGACCGCTGCGAGTGCATCGACGAGATCGTGCTCGTCGCGCGGGCGGAGACGGCGGAGACCTTTGCCGCCTTCCGCAGCCGCTACGCGGTGCATAAGCTCACGAAGATCGTCCTCGGCGGCGCAACGCGCACGGAGTCGGCGCTCGCCGGCGTCAGTGAGTGCGCGAAAAACGCGGCGCTCATCTGCATCCACGACGGCGCGCGCTGCTTCGTGACGCCTGAGATTGTCGAGGACGCGGTCCACACCGCGGCGCTCCATTTCGCCGCCGCGCCCGCTGTTCCGCTGCGCGACACCGTGAAGCGCGCCGAAAACGGCGTCGTGACGGAAACGCCCCCGCGTGAGGAGCTTTTCGCGGTGCAGACGCCGCAGGTCTTCCGCGCGGACCTCATCAAGGCGGCGCTGACCCGCGCCGTGGAGCAGGGGATCAGCTTTACGGACGACTGCGCCGCGGCGGAGGCGCTCGGCGTGCCGGTCCATTTATGCCGCGGCAGCGAGGAGAACATCAAGCTGACGACGCCGGCGGACCTCGCGGTCGCGGCGGCGATTTTAAAGCGGCGCGGGGAGGGGAGCGTATGAGCGACATCCGCATCGGCCACGGCTACGACGTCCACCGTCTCGTCGAGGGGCGGCGGCTCATTCTGGGCGGCGAGGAGCTCGCCTTTGAAAAGGGACTGCTCGGTCACTCGGACGCGGACGTTCTGACCCACGCGGTCATGGACGCGCTGCTCGGCGCGGCGGCGCTCGGCGATATCGGCAAGCTTTTTCCGGACACGGACCCGCAGTACGCCGGGGCGGACAGCCTCGGGCTGCTCCGATACGTCGCTGCGCTGCTTGCCGAAAACGGCTTTGTCGTCTCCAATATCGACGCGACCGTTCTGGCGCAGGCGCCGCGCCTTGCGCCCCACATCCCCGCGATGCGCCAAAATCTCGCCGATGCGCTCGGACTGGATGTCAGCCGCGTGAGCGTCAAGGCGACGACGGAGGAGCATCTCGGCTTCACCGGCGCGGGCGAGGGCATCGCCGCCCACGCCGTCTGCCTTCTGACGAAGTGACAGTTTCGCCCGCTGTGGCATAAGATAACGCAGGACCATCCCGGTGGCACTCCCGATATCCGCGCTCTGCTGAAAAAGCGCGGGGGAGTGCCGTTTTTTTTATATTTGCGGAAGGGAATTGATGACCGCTTATGCAGTATCTTATTTTGTGCCGATCCGTCACTTATGCCCAGAAGGCAGCGAGGCTCCTGCAGGACAGCGGGATTTTCGCCTCCGTCACCAAAGCGCCCCAAAGCGCGAACCCCGGCGGCTGCACTTACGGCGCAAAGGTCGGCGCGCGCAATCTGGACCGCGCCGTGGAGCTCCTGCGCGGCGCGGGGCTTTACCGCGGCAAGGTGTTTTCCGTCTCGCCGCGGGGCGAATTTGAGGAGGTGGAGCCGTGATCTATCTGGACTCCGCCGCGACGAGTCTGGAAAAGCCCGCCGCGGTCTCCGCCGCGGTCATGGAGGCGATGCGCACGATGGCGAGCCCCGGCAGGGGCGCCCACGAGCCCGCCATGCGCGCCGCGGAATGCTGCTACGCCTGCCGCGAAAAGCTTGCGCGGCTTTTCCGCGCGCCGAAGGCCGAAAACGTCGTGTTCACCTTCAACGCCACGCATGCGCTGAATCTCGCGATCGGCTCGCTCGTCGGCGCGGGCAGCCGCGTCGTCATCTCCGGCTATGAGCACAACTCCGTCACCCGCCCGCTCCGCGCGCTGGGCGCGGACGTGCGCACGGTCGACACACCGCTATTTGACCCCGGCGCGCTGATAGAGCGCGCGGCGCGGGAGCTTCCCGGCGCGGACGCCGCGGTGTTCACCTGCGTCTCCAACGTGTTCGGCTATGTCCTGCCCATCCGGGAGCTGGCGGCGCTCTGCGCCGAAAACGGCGTGCCGCTTGTGCTCGACGCGGCGCAGGCGGCGGGGAGCCAGACGCTCGATTTCGAGGCGCTCGGCGCGGAGTTTCTCGCCATGCCGGGGCACAAGGGCCTGCTTGGTCCGCAGGGCACCGGCGTGCTCGTATGTAAAAATGATGCAAAACCGGTGTTATATGGCGGCAGCGGGTCGAACAGTATGGAGCAGACCATGCCCGATTTCCTGCCCGACCGTCTCGAAGCCGGGACCCACAACGTCTGCGGCGTTGCCGGACTCTCCGCCGGTGTGGATTATGTTCTCGCCCGCGGCGCGGAGGAGATCGGCTGCCATGAACGGGAGCTTCTGGAGCGCTTCTGCGCCGCGCTCGCGGACACACCGGGGCTGCGCCTTTTCTACAGCCCAGACCCGGCGGCGCAGCGGAGCGTCGTCTCGGTCCTGCCGGAGCGCATCGGCTGCGAGGCGTTCGGCGAAGCGCTCTCGCGCGGCGGCGTCGCCGTCCGCACCGGGCTCCACTGCGCGCCGTCGGCGCACAGAACGGCGGGAACGTCGGCGACCGGAACGGTGCGATTCAGCTTTTCGCCCTTCAATACGCCCCAACAGATCGACGCTGCCGCTGCGCTCTGCAAAAAAATTCTTGATTTCGCGTAAAATTCGGCAAACTTTCATTGCCTTAAACGGAATTTTGCT
>CALJDB010000032.1 GCA_938023775.1 uncultured Clostridia bacterium | reverse complement strand
AGCCGTAGAAGCCGCCCTCCGCCGTGTCTTCGGCGTGCTGGGGGTGCGGCTATGACGGTTGCGGAGCGCGAGAGCGCACTTGCGGCGGAGATCGGCGCGATCGGCGATGTGTTCGATCAGTATAGCTGGCTCGTCGCAAAATCGGCGGAGCTCGCGCCGCTGCCGGAGGCGCTGCGCCGGGACGAAAATCTCGTCGCGGGCTGCCAGTCGCGTGTCTGGCTCGCGCTGCTGCCCCGCCCGGACGGGACGGTAAGCCTCGCCGCGGACAGCGACACGCTCATCCTGCGCGGCGTCCTCGCCGTCTTAGCCGATCTCGCCGAGGGCGGCAGCGCCGCGGAGATCGCCGCCGCGCCATGGGACCCCTTCCGCGGCACGGACCTGAAGCTCACCTTTACCGCCGAGCGCGCCGCGGGACTGGAGCTGATTTCAAAAAGAATCCAAAAGGAAGCGTCCGCCCTTCTTTGAGAGAGGCGGACGCTTCCTTTTTTATCCATGCAGCGTTCGGTAAGCCGAGGGCTTGATGCCGACGAGCTTTGTGAAGGTGCGGCTGAAATATTTGCGGTCGAGGTAGCCGACGGCTTCGCAGACGGCGGAGACGGGCATGTCCGTTTCGCGCAGGAGCTGCTTCGCAGCGTCTATGCGGCAGGCGGTGAGAAAGTCGGAGAAATTCTGACCCGTCTGCTTTTTGAAGATGATGCTGAAATAGGAGGCATTCAGATGAACGTGCGCCGCGATGAGCTCGAGGGTCAGGCTCTCCATATAGTGCTCGCGGATGTAGCGCTTGGCGGCGCGGACGGGGCGGCTGTTCTGGCGCTCGCTGCGGCATGCCTCAAACTGCTCCTCGACCCAGCGCAGCAGGGTCTCGAATGTGGAGCTCAGCGTCATCTCGCCGCCGAGACGCTCCAAAATGCGGTTGCGCGCGTCGCGCGGGACGACGGTGTAGCCGGAGCTGTTGCAGGTCTCGTAAACGGTGTCCACCGCGGCGTGGAGAATGTCCACGACGACGGCGGGGTTCGTGTAGTAGGAGATGAGTCCGAAGGCGCCGGAAAGCGTCGCGCGGTAGGCGGCGGCGTCCATCAGCTCGGCGGCAGCGCGCAGCTCGCTTAAAAGCGTCGGCGTCAGGATGTCTTCGCCGTTCACCGCCTCAAATTTCAGGCGGGAATAGTCGAACATCTGGTTCTGTCCGCGCAGCAGGCGGCAGCGCATGGCGCGCTCGGCGGTGTCCAGCGTGCGGCGCAGAGCGCGGATGTCCGTCTCCGGCGCACCGAGCCCGATGCTGAAGGTGACGGCGGAGCAGCCGCGCTTGTGCAGATGCTCGGTGACGATCTCGAGCAGATCGGGGAAGTGCGCCTCCGTCTCCCCGGCGGGATCGTAGTTGAAGGTCAGCGTCAGGCGCTCCTCGCCGCGGATGTAGGGGATCATTTCGTAGCAGAGGGGGTCGAAGCGGGCGCGCATGCTCTGCGCCAGTGCGGGGAGAAAAACGCCGCGCTCCGCCTCCGGCAGACCGCTCAGCGCAATGACGGCGGAGCGGAACACGCCCTCGCGGAGGGCAAAGTGGTAAGTTTCGTTGAGCTCCTCCAGCGAATAATCGCCGGAGGCGTCCGGCGCGGTGAACGCGGACATGAAGGAGTTGCGCAGCAGGCGGCGCGTCTGGAACAAGCGCTCGGAGCCGTCCTTCGCCTCCTCCGCGCGGCGGCGCTCCACGAGCAGGGCGAGCACGCGCGTCAGCTCCCCGGCGTCCACCGGCTTTACAAGATAGTCCGTCACGCCGAGGCGCAGCACGCTCTGTGCGTATTCAAAGCGCCGCCAACGGCTCACGACAACGAAGGAGCAGGCGATGCCGTTTTCGCGGCAGCGGCGGATGAGCTCGATGCCGTCCATTCCGGAAAGCTGGATGTCCGTGAACACGACATCCGGGCAGCTGTTTAGTATCCGCTCGAGCGCGGCGGTGCCGCTGTCGCAATACTCCACGCTGTCCACGCCT
>CALJDB010000031.1 GCA_938023775.1 uncultured Clostridia bacterium | reverse complement strand
GAGGACCTGTCCGGTGATGAAGCTTGCCGCGTCGGAGGCGAGGAAGGCGATGGCGGCGGCGATGTCCTCCGGCGTGCCGAGACGTCCGAGGGGGGTCATCCGGGCGAGGTCGGCGAGCGTTTCCTGTCCGAGCACCTGCACCATGTCCGTGTTCACAACGCCGGGGGCGACGCAGTTGGCGCGGATGCCGCTGGGGGCGAGCTCCATCGCGACGGAGCGCGTCAGCCCGATGAGCGCCGCCTTCGTCGCGGAGTAGACCGCCTCGCAGCTCGCGCCGCGCAGCCCCCACATGGAGCTGACGGTGACGATCGCGCCGGCGTGGGCGTGGAGCATGTCGGGCAGCACCGCTTGGATCGCGTTATACGCGCCCTTGACGTTCACGGCAAAATAGCGGTCGAAGTCCGCTTCCGCAACATCTTGAATCTGCATCTGCCCGGCGACGCCGGCGTTGCTGACGAGCAGGGAGATGGGGCCGAGCTCCGCCCGCGCGGCGGCTGCCATGGCGTTCACGGCGGCTTTGTCGGCGACATCCGCCTGATAGATCATCGCGCGGCAGCCTGCGGCGGCGAGCTCCGCGGCAAGGCTCTCCGCGCAGTCGCGGCGCTCTAAGAAGTTGATGCAGACGGCGTAGCCCTCGTGCGCGAGCCGGCGCGCAGCCGCGCGCCCGATCCCGCGGGACGCGCCCGTGATGATCGCGGTTTTTTCCATAGGTGGGGTCTCCTTTTTTGATCACAAGAGGACCGGCGCGGCGCGCCGGTTTTTTGTCATTCTAACATATTTTTCCGGAAACGAAAAGAGACAGATTGAAAATTCTGTTTTCCTGAGATATAATAAACGAGTTATTTTTGTTTTTCGGAGAAGGACTATGAACAACCATTTCGTGAAGCAAAACGTTCTGCCGCTCGTTGCGGCGCTGATCTGGGGCACGGCGTTCGTGGCGCAGAGCGTCTGCACGGACTATGTGCCGCCCTTTGCGTTCAACGTGCTGCGCTCGTTTATCGCGATGCTGTTTCTGCTCCCGGTCTCGCTGCTTTTTGACCGCGCGGCGGCGCGGCGGGGCAAGCCGGCGCAGCGCGTGGACTGGAAAAACCTCGCCCTCGGCGGTGCGCTTTGCGGCGTGTTTCTGGCGGCGGGCAGCAATTTGCAGCAGTTTGCGCTCGCGGAGGTCAGCGTCGGCAAGGCGGGCTTCGTCACCTCGCTTTATGTCGTGCTCGTGCCGGTGTTCGGCTGGCTGCTCTTCCGCAAGAAGGTCGCGCCGCAGGTCTGGATCGGCGTCGTGCTCGCCGTCGGCGGGCTCTATCTGCTCTGCGTCACGGGGGAGAGTTTACGCTCGGCTTGAGCGACGTGTTCCTCCTGCTCGCCGCGCTTGGCTTCACGGGCCAGATTTTGAGCATCGACCGCTTCGCCGTGCGCGTGGATGCCGTGAAGCTCTCCTGCGCCCAGTTTTTCTTTGCCGGGGTCATCTCCACGGCGCTCTCGCTCATCTTCGAGACCGTGGACTGGGCGGGCGTTTGGTACTGCGCGCTCCCGATCCTCTATGCCGCGATTTTTTCGAGCGGCATCGCCTACACACTCCAGATCTTGGCGCAGGCGGGCTCAAACCCCACGGTCGTGACGCTGCTGCTCTCGCTGGAGAGCGTGTTCTCCGTGCTCTCCGGCGCGATCATCCTCGGCGACCGGCTGACGATGCGGGAATACACGGGCTGCGCGCTGATGTTCGCCGCGGTGATTTTTGCCCAGGTCGGCTTCAAGCGTCGAAAAAAGTTGTAATTGTAAAAGTTCCATGCTATATTAAGAAGATACCGGCATGGAACGCAGGCATGTCCGGCTTGAAAAACAGCCGGACATGCGCGTTTCCGGACAAAAAATCTCCGCGGCAGCCAGCCGCGGGAAAAGGAGTCAGAAAACCATGAAAAACACCGAAAAAACGATGGACAAGATCGTCGCGCTCTGCAAAAACCGCGGCTTCGTCTTCCCCGGCAGCGAGATCTACGGCGGCCTCGCCAACACATGGGACTACGGCCCCCTCGGCGTGGAGCTGAAGAACAACGTCAAGCGCGCATGGTGGAAGAAGTTCGTGCAGGAAAACCGCTATAACGTCGGTCTCGACGCGGCCATCCTCATGAACCCGCAGACGTGGGTCGCCTCCGGCCATCTCAGCGGCTTTTCCGACCCGCTGATGGACTGCCGCGAGTGCCACGAGCGCTTCCGCGCGGATAAGCTCATCGAGGACTGGTGCGCGGAGAACGGCTTCGAGCTGAGTAAGCCCATCGACGCCTTCTCCCAGAGCGAGATGAAGGACTTCGTCGAGGAGCACAATATACCCTGCCCCACCTGCGGTAAGCATAACTTCACCGACATTCGTCAGTTCAACCTTATGTTCAAGACGTTCCAGGGCGTGACCGAGGACGCGAAGAACACCGTTTACCTCCGCCCGGAGACCGCGCAGGGCATCTTCACCAACTTCGTCAATGTCCAGCGCACCACGCGCCGCAAGCTCCCGTTCGGCATCGGGCAGATCGGC
>CALJDB010000030.1 GCA_938023775.1 uncultured Clostridia bacterium | reverse complement strand
GATCAAACCACTGGACAAAGCGCGCTACGCGGGCAGGGGCTTCACTGTGCGGTATCGGACGGGCGGGTATTACGACATCTGCCCCTGCGAGAGCGGCTTTCGGATCGGCTATAAGCGCTTCGACGCGCCGGTCGAGCGGAGCTTCGATGACGTGTTTTTCGGCGAGTGGCTGGAGGACCCGACCGCGTTCGGCGCATTCGAGGGCGAGACGCTGCTCGGTTACGCCGAGGGCTCGCTGGAGAGCTGGAACAACCGCTACCGGATCAGCAACATCTGCGTTTTTGACGATGCGGCGCGCGGGAAGGGCGTCGGGGCGGCGCTGATGGACGCCGTAGAGCATGCGGCGGCGGTCTCCGGCGCGCGGATGATCGTTCTGGAGACCCAGTCCTGCAACGAAAACGCGATCGCGTTTTACCGTAAGCGCGGCTTCGGGATCATCGGCTTCGACCTCTACGCCTACTCCAACACCGACCCGGAGCGCCGCGAGGTGCGGATCGAGATGGGCAAAAAGCTCCCGGACGGCGGGGCAGTGTGAGCAAATCGAGCTATGCGGGGATGAGACAACATGAATCTGATCATCTTGGGGATCGAACGGCACAGGTACGGTCAGAAGATCGGCGACAGTATTTTAGATGTCGGCGAAGTGAGAGCTTTGATCGACCGTTTTGTAAAGAAATAGACACCCCGCCTTGCAATGCGCCGCGGCGGGTGGTATAGTGGAGAAAACCGGAACGCCGCTTTCCGCGGCGTTTTTGCGGAGATGTGGTTAGACGGAACTAACTAGCAAAAACATTTTGAGTATAATAGGAAGGAACGGTGGACTGATGTTCTGGGACAAGGTGGCTTGGGCTTATGATCTTTTCGCGAACGTGCTGAACCGAAAGGCGGACCGGGCGCTCTGCGCCGCGGTGGGGGCGCTGGTCGGACCGGAGGACGCGGTGCTGGAGTGCGCCTGCGGCACGGGGCTGCTGACGGCGGTGCTCGCGCCGCGCTGCCGCAGCATGGTGGCGACGGACTTTTCCGAAAAAATGCTGGCGCGGGCGGAGAAAAAGTGCGCTAAGTTCGGAAACGTGCGCTTTGAGAAGGCGGACATTCTGCGTCTCCCTTATCCGGACGCGCAGTTCGACGCGGTCGTCGCCGCGAACGTCATCCACCTGTTGGACGAGCCGCTCCGCGCGTTGGCGGAGCTCCGGCGCGTCTGCCGCCCCGGCGGGCGGCTCATCATCCCGACCTATATGAACCGCACGGAAAAGGGCGGCAGCAACCGCGTCACCGGCGTCATCAACAAAGCCGGCGCGGACTTCAAGCGCGCCTTCACCCCGGAGAGCTACCGCCGATTCCTGGTTGATGCAGGCTGTGAAAACGTAACGCTGACCCTCTGCGAAGGCCGCGTCCCCTGCGCCATTGCGGTAATCGGACTATAAACGAAAGAGCATCTGTCCCCCTGCACCGCGAAACGCGGTGCAGGGGGATTTTTTTGTCCCCGGCGGCGGAAAAAGACAAATTCCTCCACATAATCGCCGAGTTTCTCCAATTTTTAAGCGCCGGTTTTGGTGATAAAGTATAAACCACCAAGAGGGACGCCGCGATTCAGAGTGCCGGGCGTCCCGAGAAAAAACAGGAGGACGAGAAAATGAAACTGCTCAAGCGCGCACTTCCCCTGCTCCTTGCGTTTGCCATGCTCTTTGCACTGGCTGCCTGCGGTCAGTCCGGCGGCACGGAGCCGAAAAACAGCGACGCCCCGGCTGTGGACACGCCGAACATCGGGTCCCTCGGCGGCGACAATCAGGAGCACGACGTCAGCGAATCCGTCATCGCAGAGTCCCTGACCTACGGTCTGCGCAACACCGGCTGGGACCTCGCGCCGTGGAAAAACAACGGCAGCTCCGGCAACACCATCTACACCCAGCTTTACGCCACGCTGATGGCGAACCCCAAGTTCGGCACCGCGCTCGCGGACATGCAGTATGACATGGCGGAGAGCTACACCATCTCCGACGACGGGCTCCACGCCACCGTCAAGCTGAAGGACTACATCCGCGACTCCAAGGGCAACGCCATCGGCGCGGAGGACGTCGTGTTCTCTTACGAGACCGCGCCCAACGTCGCCGGCGCTTACGCCAACATCGGCGTTTACATCGACGAGATCAAGGCGACCGGCAACCTGACCGTGGAGATCACCGTCTCCTCCGCCGCCCCCGGCGTCTGGGAGTATGTCCTGTCCCACTGCCCGGTCGTGAACAAGGCATGGTACGAGGGCGCGACCGACGAGCAGCGCTCCGGCGACCCGGCGACGACCGGCGCTTACAAGGTCAAGGAGAACATCCCCGGCACGAGCGTGACGCTCGAAGCCGTCGAGGACTTCTGGCAGAAGGACGGCGACCGCACCGTTTATGAAGTCGCCACCGCGAAGATCATCAAGTGCGTCGGCATCTCCGAGGACGCCATGCGCGTCATCGCGCTGGAAAACGGCGAGCTGGACCTCGCTTGGATCGAGAACACCAACATCAAGACCTTCGCCGACAGCGGCGAGTTCGAGCTCTTTGACTTCTACATGACGAACCCGACCACCTTCGTGTTCAACTGCGCCGAGGGCAGCATCTTCCACGACAACGCCGACCTGCGTCAGGCCGTGCTGCACGCCATCGACTTTGAGCAGGTGCGCATCGCCGCCTCCGGCGACTTCGGCTTCCAGGGTCACGACGTCGCCCCCGCCGTCTGCGGCGACTATCAGTCCGCCTGGAACGACGCGCCTTACTATGACTACGATCTCGACGTCGCGAAGGAGTATCTCCAGAAGGCGGGCTACGACGAGAAGAGCGGTCTCAGCTTCCACTTCATGTGCAAGACCATGGGACCCCAGAAGGCTGCCGTCGCCGTCGTGCAGAGCTGCCTGCGCAACATCGGCATCGAGGTCATCATCGACTCTTACGATCAGGCGCTGTTCGACACCTATTATCTTGAGCCGGACCAGTGGGATATGTGCTGGCACAGCGGCAACATGGAGACCGGCTTCGTCACAGAGGCTTGGAACTGGTACTACGGCACCAAGACCGCGCGCGGCAGCGTCGGCTTCGTGCAGGACGAGTGTGACGTAACGAGATCAGTGTCAAAAATGACGGAGATCGAGGGACGGGGCGGGA
>CALJDB010000029.1 GCA_938023775.1 uncultured Clostridia bacterium | reverse complement strand
CCTATCTCCGCACTGTGGAGACCGGCAGCATCACTCAGGCGGCGAACGAATTGGGCTATACACAGTCCGCCGTGAGCAAGATGATCTCCGACCTTGAGCAGGACTGGCAGGTCAAGCTCTTAACGCGCAACCACTCCGGCATCGAGATCTCCTCCGACGGCATGGTGCTCCTGCCCACGATCCGCGAGATCGTCAAGGACTACGAGGACCTCAACTTTGCCGTGTCCGAGCTGCATGGCGTGCAGTCCGGCACGCTGCGCCTCGGGTGCTTTACAAGCCTTGCCGTCAGTTTGCTGCCGGAAATTCTGAAGGACTTCCACCAGACGTACCCCAACATTCAGATCCAGCTGATGACTGGCGAGTATTATGAAATTTCCGAATGGCTGCGCCGCGGCGCGATCGACTGCGGCTTTCTTGCCATCCCCGCCTCCAACGACTTTGAGACGACGCCCATCCTGCACGACACGATGGTCGCCATTCTCCCAAAGGATCACCCGATGGCGGACGCGTCCGTCTTCCCGCTCGAGCAGCTGCCGCACGAGAACTTCGTGCGCCTGATGGAGATCGAAGACTACGAATTCAACCGTCTGCTCGACCATTACAACATCCATCCCGAGGTCACCTATGACACGACGAGCGACTTCGCGCTCTTGTCCATGGTCGAGGCGGGACTTGGCATCAGCATCGTGCACAGCCTGCTCATCAAGCCCGGACGCTACCGCGTCGCGACGCTGCCGCTCAACGTCAAGCAGTCGCGCGAGATCGGCATCGCCGTGAAAAAGGGCTTTCTCCCCTCCACGATCACGCAGCTTTTCCTCCAGCATGTGGTCGACTACACCAAGGATATGGGCGAGATCACCGTCATCCGGCACTGAGTTTTTCTTGAAAAATCAGGGAAAATTTCATTTTCCAACCGGCGGTTGGAAAGGATTTTCCCCGATTCAACCACCGCGCCATTGTCAATCCTCCCCATGCCCCCTATACTGAGTCCATAACCGGTGATTCAAAGCCGCGGCTGCAGCACGGGGCAAGGAAGGACCAACATGTTACGATCGGCGATCAGGCGTTTGCACGCGATGTGCTGCCTGAATATGAGGGAAACGTCGGCGCCTGACTTCCCGTTCGACGCGGGACACCCGCTCATCGCGTTTCCAACGCTCACTTTACTATTATAATGCAGTGCAGGAGGATAGACAACTTGGAAGAATCGACAATGGGCGCGCGC
>CALJDB010000028.1 GCA_938023775.1 uncultured Clostridia bacterium | reverse complement strand
CGCATCCGCGAGCTGACCGCTCACCTGAAGGTCCATCCCAACGACGACCACAGCCGTCTGGGCATGTACAAGATGGTCGGTAAGCGCCGCCGTCTGCTGGACTACCTCGCGAAGAAGGACATCGAGCGCTACCGCGCTATTATTGCCAAGCTCAACATCCGCAAGTGATCTGCGCCTTGGCACACTGAGGACTATGAAGGTTTTTTGTATGGAGACAATTTAATATTGTCTCCATACTTTTTTGCGTAAACCCTGCACTTTCCCGATGTTTTAGTATTTGGTCAAGCGCACGAGGCGCGTTTGACCAAGTGCTAAGCATTGGGGAGTGCCGAAAATATAAAGGAGATAACACATGATAATCACCCAGAAGCAGTTCCCCAACTACAAAAAGTACGAGATCATGTATGAAGGCCGTCCCCTCTCCATGGAGGTCGGCAAGATGGCGGAGCTGTGCAACGCCGCGGTGCTCGTCAGGTACGGCGAGACCACCGTCCTCGTCACCTGCACCGCCTCTGCCCGTCCGAAGGACGGCATCGACTACTTCCCCCTCAGCGTGGACTTCAACGAGAAGCTCTACGCCGTGGGCCGCATCCCCGGCGCGTTCCTGCGCCGCGAGGGCCGGCCGAGCCTGAACGCCGTGCTGGCGTCCCGCCTCATCGACCGCCCGATGCGCCCGCTTTTCCCCTCTGACCTCCGCAACGACGTGATCCTCTCCTGCGACGTGCTGAACGTCGACCGCGACTGCTCTCCGGAGATCACCGCCATGATCGGCGCCTCCGCCGCGGTGAGCATCTCCGACGTTCCGTTCAACGGACCCATCGCCGGCATCGTCCTCGGCTGGGATGGCGAGAAGTATCTCTTCAACCCCACCAAGGCCGAGCGCGAGAATAACCGCATGATCACCACCATCGCCGCGACCCACAAGAAGGTCGTCATGATCGAGTCCGAGGCCAAGGAGGTCCCGGAGGACGTGATGTACGAGGGCATCGTGCAGGCGCACGAGAAGCTCCAGCCGGTGCTGGACCTCATCGACAAGATGGTCGCCGAGATCGGCAAGCCGAAGTTTGAGTATGAGCACGCCTCCTTCGATCAGGAGCTCTTCGACAAGATCTGCGCCGACTTCCGCGCCGAAGCCGAGCACGCTATGGACACGGACGACAAGAACGTCCGCGAGGAGCGCTGGAACCTCATGATCGACCACTGGCACGAGAAGTATCTCGAAGACCACCCGGATATGGACCAGTACCTCGACGAGATCACCTATAAATTCCAGAAGAAGATCGTCAAGAACTGGCTGCTTCAGGGCAAGCGCGTCGACGGCCGCCAGATCAACGAGATCCGCCCGCTTGCGAGCGAGGTCGGTCTGATCCCCGGCGTCCACGGCAGCGCGCTCTTCACCCGCGGTCAGACGCAGGTCCTCTCCATCGCGACGCTCGCGACCCTCTCCATGGCGCAGAAGCTGGACACCATCTGGGAGGAAGAGGAAAAGCGCTTCATGCACCACTACAATATGCCGCCTTACTCCTGCGGCGAGGCGCGCGCGGCGCGCAGCACCAGCCGCCGCGAGTATGGTCACGGCGCGCTCGTCGAGAAGGCGCTCGAAGCGGTCATCCCCCCCGTGGAGGATTTCCCCTACGCCATCCGCGTCGTGTCCGAGGTCCTGTCCTCCAACGGCTCCACGAGTCAGGGCTCCATCTGCGGCACCACGCTCGCGCTGATGGACGCCGGCGTTCCGCTGAAGGCGCCCGTCGCGGGTATCTCCTGCGGTCTCATTCAGGACGGCGAGGACTTCACCACCTTCATCGACATTCAGGGCGTTGAGGACTTCCACGGCGAGATGG
>CALJDB010000027.1 GCA_938023775.1 uncultured Clostridia bacterium | reverse complement strand
GCGCCGCCTTCGAGCTCGACGCGCACACGGAGCGTTCCGCCGCGCTGGATAACGTCGATGTCCTCCCCTGCCGGGAGCTCACCGCGCAGCGTGAGCGCCAACACCGTCGCTCCGGTGCCGGTGCCGCAGGCATAGGTGAAGTCCTCCACGCCACGCTCGTAGGTGCGGAGCAGGACGCGGTTTTTTCCGGTGATCTCGTAGAAATTGACGTTTGCGCCCTTCGGAAAGTCCGGATGATAACGCAGCGCGCGGCCCAGATACGTCAGCGTTCCGATCGCGGCGTCCGCCAGATCGTCGATATGTACCACCGCGTGGGGCAGACCGGGCGAGCCGAGCTCGATGTAGCTCAGCTCATAGAGCATACCCTCCACCTCCGTACTGCGGTCGAGCTCGGCGACGCTTGGGTCGTTCAGGCGGATGCGGTAATCGCGCTCGCCGAGGCGGTATCCGGTCACGAGACCCGCCGGGGTCTCCACGCGGACCGTCTCCCCTGCGAGACCGTTTTCGTACCCGTAGCGGCAGATGCACCTCGCACCGTTGCCGCACATCTCTCCGGCGCTGCCGTCGGCGTTGAAAAAGCGCATGCGGAAGTCACCTCCCGCCTGCGGCGGCTCCACCGCCATCAGACCGTCCGCCCCGAGCGAGAGCCTCCGCTCGCAGACCCTGCGTGCCAGAGCGGGCAGCGCGTTTTCCGGGATCGCGCCTCCGCGGTTATCGAGGACGATAAAATCGTTCCCTGCGCCGTTCATTTTCCAGAATTTCATCGCAGCACTCCCCTCGTTTCCATCCCAGTATATCATTCTTAATTTGCATTGTATAGCGCGTTTTGTGTTTGAAACCTTGCAGATCGTGCGCAAGAAAAATCCCCCGCTCCAGAACAGAGCGGGGGGCGATCGGGAACAATTATTATTTCCCGGCTTCCGGGAAGAGCTTGTTTGCAAAATCCTCAAGCCACGGGGCGCGGATCTGATTGACCTCGCCGGCGTCGCACTTTTCGGCGATGGCGGGGTCCATCGGAATGCGGGCGATGTTTTTGATGCCGTGCTTTGCGGCGATCTCCTCCAGATGGCTCTCGCCGAAGATGGCGTGGCGCTTGCCGCAGTCCGGGCACTCGAAATAGGACATATTCTCCACGAGACCAAGCACGGGGACCTTCAGCATCTCCGCCATGTTGACCGCCTTCTCGACGATCATGCCGACGAGCTCCTGCGGGCTCGTGACGATGATGATGCCCTTCACGGGCAGGGACTGGAACACGGTCAGCGGCACGTCGCCGGTTCCCGGCGGCATGTCAACGAACATATAGTCCACCTCGCCCCAGTTGACCTCGGTCCAGAACTGCTTGACGACGCCGGAGATGACCGGACCGCGCCAGATAACGGGCGAGGTGTTGTCCGGCAGCAGAAGATTGATGCTCATGACCTTCACGCCGTTTTTGCCGGTGCTGGGCAGCAGACCGTTCTCGTCGCCCTCCGCCTGCGCGTCGTTCAGACCGAAGAGCTTCGGGATGGAGGGACCGGTGATATCCGCGTCCAGAATGGCGGCGCGCTTGGTCTTGTGCTGCATCTGGCACGCCATCAGCGCTGTGACGAGGCTTTTGCCGACGCCGCCCTTGCCGGAGACGACGGCGATGACGTTTTTGATATCGGAATGGGCGTTCTGGGGAGCCAGAAGGCTCTCCGGCTCGCGGGAGCCGCAGTTTGCGCTGCAGCTGGAACACTCATGGGAACACTCAGACATATTGAAATAACTCCTTCTTTTTTATTTCACA
>CALJDB010000026.1 GCA_938023775.1 uncultured Clostridia bacterium | reverse complement strand
AACCGGCGGAGTGTTACATTTTGCCACACTCTGCCCGGCTTTGACCGTGTTTTTTTCGCGGCGGCGGGCTATACTTGGGCTTGTAAGAAGGAAAAGAAAAGAGGCTGTTTGGACAACATGAAAGGTTATATCAAAGCTGCAAAATGGGGCTATATCGGAACGAGCGTCGCGATCTTCGCGGTGGGGCTGGTGTTCCTGCTCTGGCCGGGGACGAGCGTGACGGTGCTCGCACGGATTGTCGGCGCGCTGGTGCTGCTCGCCGGGATCGCGAAGGTGTTCGGGTATTTCTCCAACGATCTCTACCACATCGCGTTTCAGTTCGACTTTGCCCTCGGCATTTTGAATGCAGCGCTCGGTGCGCTGATCCTGATCTTCCCGAACTGGTTCGCGGGTTACCTCGCGGTGTGTCTCGCGCTCTTCGTCATCGTGGACGGCGTCGTGACGGTACAGAACGCCATCGAAGCCCGCCGCTTCGGCATCGGCAAATGGTGGCTGCTGCTCCTCTGCGGCATTCTGGCGGTCGCGATCGGCGTTGCGGCGCTGCTCCGCCCGCTGACGACGAGCGAGCTGATGATGCGTCTGACCGGCATTGCCCTGATGCTCGACGGCGTTCAGAACATCGCCGTCGCGGTCGTCACGGTCAAGCGCTTCAAGGGCATGATGGACTAACGAATAAGATCAAAAAATATTTTCAGAAAGGACCGGCAATTTAATTATGGAAAACATTATTATGGCAGTGTTCCCTGTGGAGAGCGAGGCATATCAGGCGTTCTCCGAGCTAAAGCGCGACAGCTTCGGCAGCAGCTTCCTCGTGGGGCAGGCGGCGCTCGTGAAGAAGGAGGGCGCGTCGCTGCGCGTGTGCGAGAGCTTTGATTCCGGTCTGGAGACCGCGGACGACACTTGGTCCGGCACGCTCATCGGCTCCATCGTCGGCATTCTGGGCGGTCCCATCGGCGTGCTGCTCGGCGCGGGAATCGGCGGTCTGACCGGCGCGGCGATCGACGCGGCGGACATCTCCCGCAACGGCTCCCTGCTCGAAAAGGCAGCCGCCAACCTCTCCGACGGCACGGTCGCGATCCTTGCGCTGACGCAGGAGGACGGCACGATGGCGATGGACAGCAAGTTTATGAAGTATAACGCCGACATCCAGCGCTACGACGCGGCGGAGGTGCAGGCGGAGCTCGACGCGGCGCGGAAGGCGCAGCGCGAGATGGAAAAGCAGACCCGCGCGGCGCTGCGGCAGGAGAAAGCGGAGGCTGGCAAGGCAAAATATGCCGAGATCAAGACCAAGCTCTCCGGCGACTTCGAGGCGCTGAAGTCCAAGGTCGGCAAGAAGTAAGCCTCCATGCGGTCCCCCACCCGAAATGCGGCGGCCACGGTTCCGACCGTGGCCGCCTTTTTTTACGCTTTTTTGCGTCGAAATTCCTCGAAAAACAGAAAGAAAGGCTGAAAAAACTGTGAAAAAAGTACAAATCCTGACGGATTCCTGCTCCGATATGGACGGAGAGCTCCTCGCGCGTTATAATATTGATTATGTCAAAATGAACACCGTTCTGGACGGCAGGACAACCCCCGCGTCGCTGACTTGGGAGTATTATTCGCCGAAGGAGCTCTACGACACCCTGCGCGCCGGGCAGCGCGTCACGACGACGCAGGTGCCGGTCGAGGAGTTTCAGCGCGCGTTCCGCAAGTATCTTTCCGAAGGCTGCGACATCGTCTATGTCGGCTGCTCGCTCAAGCAGTCCGGCTCCGTCAACACCGGCAAGGTCGTGGCGGACCGGCTGAAGGAGGAATTTCCCGACGGCGAGGTTTACTGCATCGATTCCCTGCGCTCGTGCATGGGCGAGGGGATGCTCGCCATCTACGCCGCCGAGCGCGCCGCGGAGGGGCTCCCCGCCGCGTCCGTCGCCGCCGCGGTGGAGGCCGCGCGCAACCGCGTCAACCAGTTCTGCACGGTCCACACGCTCGACTATCTCCGCCGCGCCGGGCGTGTGAAGGGCTCCGCCGCGTTTTTCGGCAACCTCATGGGCGTGAAGCCCATCCTCATCTGCGATGCCGACGGCGAGCAGACCCCGCTGAAGAAGGTGAAGGGGCGCGAGAACTCCCTGCGCGAGATCGTCGCGCGGATGAAGGAGGTCATCGGTCCCGCGGATCAGACGGTCTATCTTGTCCACGCCGATTGCCCCGCCGAGGAGCTCGACACCGTGACGGCTCTGCTGCATCAGGAGCTGCCGAAGGCGACGGTCCGAACCGGCTACATCGGGCCCATCATCGGCGCCTCCGTCGGACCGGACGCCATTGCGCTCTACGCCTGGGGCAAAGAGGTCACTTACCGCGTGAAGGAAACAATGCAGTGAGCGGCGCGGCGAAGCTGGACGGCTTCCTGCTGGCGGAGCTGGTCCGCGGCGGCGCGGAAAATCTCTCCACCAACGCGGAGACCGTGAACGATCTGAACGTCTTCCCCATCCCGGACGGCGACACGGGCGACAATATGCTGCTCACGATGCAGGGCGGCGTCCGCGCCGCCGGTGCGGGCGAGGCGGACCTCGCCGCGGTGTCCCGCCGCATCGCGCAGGGCATGCTGCTCGGCGCGCGCGGCAACTCCGGCGTGATACTGTCCCAGTTCTGCGAAGGTCTCGCCGCCGGCTTCGGCGGCAAGGTGAGCGCGGACGCGGACGCCATCAAAGCGGCGCTGCGCTCCGGCGTGAAATACGCCTACGCCGCCGTCGTGGAGCCGACGGAGGGCACGATACTGACCGTTATGCGCGACGCGGCGGAATACGCCTGCGCCCGCGGGAGCGAGACGCCCGGCGAGCTGCTCGACGATTTCATCGACGAGGCGCGCCGCGCCCTTGCGCGCACGCCGGAGCAGCTGGACGTCTTGAAGCGCGCGGGCGTCGTCGATTCCGGCGGCGCGGGGCTGCTCTGCATCGCGGAGGGCGTCCGCCGCGCTTACCGCGGCGAATCGGTCGCAGCCGCAGCGCAGCAGACGCCGCCGGACCGCGCCGAGATCGACTACAGCTTATTTGACGAAAACAGCGTGATGCGCTACGGCTACTGCACGGAGCTGCTGCTCCGCCTCCAGCGCGCCAAGTGCGACATTGACGCTTTTTCCGTGGACGCGCTCATCGCGTTTTTGCAGAGCGTCGGCAATTCCGTCGTCGCGTTCCGCAGCGGCACGATGGTGAAGCTCCACGTCCACACGATGACGCCGGACCGCGTGCTGGCGTATTGCCAACAGTTCGGCGAGTTTCTCACTGTAAAGATCGAGAACATGACGCTCCAGCACAGCGGCACGGAGCTGCCGGACCTCCCTGTGGAGACCGCTCCCGCGCCGCGCCGCCGCTGCGGGATCGTCGCCGCCGCCTGCGGCGCGGGCGTGCAGGCGGCGCTGCGCACGCTGGGCGCGGACGCCGTGATCGACGGCGGGCAGTGCCGTAACCCCTCCGCGGAGGAGTTCGTCCGCGCGGCGGAGTCGGTGAACGCGGACACGGTGTTCCTGCTGCCGGATAACGGCAACGCCGTGCTCGCCGCGCGGCAGGCGGCGGCGCTCTGCGCCGGGCGGGACGTCCGGGTGCTCCCGGCGAAAAGCCTCGGCGAGGGCTGGGCGGCGCTCGCCATGTGGGACCCGGACGCGCGGGACACGGACGCGCTCGAAAGATCGCTCACGGAGGCGATGGAGGGCGTCCGGACGGTCGAGCTCTCCCGCGCCGTGCGCGACGCGGATTTAGACGGTCTCGCCGTCCGCGCCGGGGACTGCCTCGCCGCGGAGGGTCACCGTGCGCTCGCGGCGGGGTCCGACCCCGCGGAGACGCTGCTCGCCGCCGCGAAAACGCTCGACTGGGCGCGCCATGAGGCGGTGATCTTGGTCCGCGGCGCGGAAGGCAGCGCCGAGGAGAGCGAGCGCATCGCCGCCGCGCTGCGCACGCTTCGCCGCGGGCTGGAGGTCTATCCCGTGGACGGCGGGCAGGATATTTACAGCTATATTTTGATTGCAGAATAAAGAAAAGGAGCATCAGCCCAATGGAGCAGACGAACGGGAAAATTTTTCAGAACGCAGACTTCACCCCGGAGATGAAGGCGACGCACACCATTTTGGCGCCGGACATTTTC
>CALJDB010000025.1 GCA_938023775.1 uncultured Clostridia bacterium | reverse complement strand
ATCCTGCTCGCCGGCGTCCTTACGCTCGGTGCCGTCCTGTCCTTCAGCGCCTGCGGCAAGACTGACAAGACCATCACCATCGCCGTTCCGAACGACACCACGAACGAAGCCCGCGCCCTGCTTCTGCTTGAGGACAAGGGTTATATCAAGCTCAAGGACGGCGCCGGCATCACCGCGACCGTCATCGACATCGCCGAGAACCCGTACAACATCGAGTTCAAGGAGGTCGAGGCTGCCCAGCTGCCGAACGTCCGTCAGGATGTCGATTACGCCGTCATCAACTCCAACTACGCCATCGGCGCCGGTCTGAACCCGAGCAAGGACGCGCTCGCCATCGAGGGCTCCGCCTCCGCTTACGGCAACATCCTCGCCGTCAAGGAGGGCAACGAGAACTCCGATCTCATCAAGGCGCTGAAGGCGGCGCTGGACAGCCAGCAGGTCGTCGACTTCATCAACGAGACCTATGACGGCGCGGTCGTCTCCGTCGTCGAGAACCCGACCGACGGCTACGATTCCAGCGTTGACTACGCCGCGCTCGCCGGCGAAACCGTCTCCGTCGCCGCGTCTCCCACCCCGCACGCCGAGATCCTCGCCGTCGCGAAGGAGATCCTCGCCGCGAAGGACATCACCCTCGACATCAAGGAGTTCACTGATTACGTCCAGCCGAACAACGTCGTGGAGAGCGGCGAGGTCGGCGCCAACTTCTTCCAGCACACCCCGTATCTCGATGACTTCAACGCCCAGAACGGCACCCACATCGTCTCCGTCGGCGCGATCCACGTCGAGCCCCTCGGCATCTACGCCGGCAAGCAGACCAGCCTCGACGCCATCACCAAGTAATTTAGACCCACCCTCGCATACATTAAATAAAACGCCCGGAGGAGCTGACCGCGCTCCTCCGGGCAAAAGAGCGGAGGCGGCAAAATGATCGAGATCCAACACGTATCCAAGCACTTCAACACAGCCGAGGGCACGGTGCAGGCGCTGAATGATGTCTCCATCTCCATCCCGGACGGGGACATTTTCGGCATCATCGGCATGAGCGGCGCGGGCAAGAGCACCCTCGTCCGCTGCATCAATATGCTCGAACGCCCCGAAAGCGGCAAGGTCATCATCGACGGCGTCGATATGGGCGCGCTCAGCCCGGCGGAGCTGCGCAAGGCGCGCCGGGGCATCACCATGGTGTTTCAGGGCTTCAACCTCCTGATGCAGCGCAGCTGTCTCAAAAACGTCTGCTTCCCGCTGGAGCTCGCCGGCTGGAGCAAGGTGGACGCGCGCCGCCGCGCGCAGGAGCTGCTGGAGACCGTTGGTCTCGGCGACAAAGCGCGCGCTTACCCGGCGCAGCTCTCCGGCGGCCAGCAGCAGCGCGTCGCCATCGCCCGTGCGCTCGCGACGGACCCGAAGGTCCTTCTCTGCGACGAGGCGACGAGCGCGCTCGACCCGAACACGACAAACTCCATTCTGGAGCTCGTGCGCTCCATCAACGAGAAAACCGGCATCACCGTCGTCATCATCACCCACCAGATGAGCGTCGTGGAGAGCACCTGCCGCCACCTCGCGATTTTGGACGGCGGCTGTGTCGTTGAGCAGGGCGAGGTCACGGAGGTCTTCTCCGCACCGAAGAGCGCCGCTGCGCGGCGGCTCGTGTTCCCGGAGGGCGACGCAGATACGCTCGTCGCCGGCGCGCCCGGCCAGCGCTTCATCCGCGTGGTCTTCAACGGCGCGGAGGCGACCGGCTCGCCTGTCATCGCGCGCATGGCGGTGGAGAAGGGCGTGGAGGCGAACATCGCTTACGCTTCCACCAAGAGCATCAGCGGAAAAATTTACGGCTCCATGCTCCTCGGCGTCCCGGACGATGCCGCCGCGGTGGAGACCGCCATCGCTTACCTGACCCGCGCGAAGGACGTTGCAGCAGAGGAGGTGACCGCGCATGTTTCATGATCTCTTTTCCCCGGAGTCGCTGAGCGAGGCGTGGCGCATCATCGCCTCGGAGTTCCCGGTCTCTATCTGGGAAACCGTCTATGTCACCGTGCTCGCCACGGCGTTTGCCATCGTCATCGGTCTGCCTCTCGGCGTGCTGCTCGTCGTCGGCGAAAAGGACGGCATTCTCCCGCTTCCGGCGTGGCTGCTTCAGGTGCTGAATGTGATCATCAACCTGCTGCGCTCCGTGCCGTTCCTGATTCTGATGATCCTCGTCTTCCCGCTGACGCGCCTCATCGTCGGCACCGTCGTCGGCACCCCGGCGAGCATCGTGCCGCTCGTCATCGCGGCGTTTCCCTTCGTCGCCCGCCTCGTGGAGACAAGCCTGCGCGAGGTGAGCCCCAACACCATCGAAATGGCGCAGAGCATGGGTGCGTCCCCGGTCCAGATCATTGTCAAGGTCCTCATCCCAGAGAGCGTTCCGTCACTGCTCTCCAACGCCACGACCGCCATCACCACTATCCTCGGCTACTCCGCCATGAGCGGCATCATCGGCGGCGGTGGTCTCGGAAAGATCGCCATCAACTATGGCTATTACCGCTATAAATACCTCATCATGCTCGCCGCCGTCGTGCTCCTGATCGTGCTCGTTCAGGTGTTCCAGACCGTCGGCACGAAGCTTGCCGTCCGCTCGGACAAACGGTCCAAGAAGTGAGCTTTTTCCCCGCCGCGTGTGCCTTTTCCGTGGGACGCGGCGGGGATTTTGGGTTTTAAATATTGAACGCGCCTTTGGCGCAAATTAAATAAGTTTCGCGCTGCGGCGCGACTTACTTTCCCCTCGCGGGGAAAGTAAGCAAAGGCGCGGTCAGAAGGAAAACCCT
>CALJDB010000024.1 GCA_938023775.1 uncultured Clostridia bacterium | reverse complement strand
GGTCGCGTCCCGCGGACGCGAAACATATTAAATTTGCGCCCGCAGGCGCATTCAACTTTTATCCCCCCACGCCAAATTGCCAAAAAACTTATCGGCAAACGATAAAAACATATTGACAAAAATAAAAACCCATGCTACCCTAACCCCAGCAAAACCGGAAACCCCGGCAACATTTTTTGGGAGGGAACCGCAATGAAAAACGAAAAGGGCTGGCGCTTTTTCAGCGGCCTGACGCAGGTCTTCGCCCACGGCGCGGCGCTTGAACAGGACGTGGAAGGGCTTGTGTGAGCGGGGATGGGACGGATCGTTTTAAGGCTCGACCGCATGATGGTCGAGCGCAAAATGTCGCTGAACGAGCTCGCTGCGCGCGTCGGCATCTCCAACGTGAACCTCTCGAAGATCAAAAATAACCGCGTGACCGCGATTCGGTTTTCCACGCTCGCCGCCATCTGCGAGGCGCTCGACTGCGAGGCGGGGGATATTCTGGAGTTTCGGCGCGGGGAGGACTGAAAGGGGCTTGCGCGCCGCGGCGCGGACGTGGTATAATCCTTTTGGAAAGAAATTTTTTACGAAAGGAAAAATTACTATGACCAATCCTGTGATCGAGGCCATTCGGGGCCGCAGAAGCATTCGTTTTTATGAGGACAAGCCGGTCCCGGCGGAGCTCGTGGAGCTGCTGGTGGAGCTGGGTCAGCTCGCGCCGACGGGCAAGGGCGTGCAGGCGTGGCATTTCACCGTGCTGCGCGACCGCGCGCTGATGACGGAGATCAGCGAGGCGAACAAGGCGCTGATGCTCGCAAGCGGCGACGCCGCCGAGATCGAGAAGGCGCAGGAGCCTGGCTTCGACACCTTCCGCGGTGCGCCGATGGCGATCATCCTCTCCGGCGAGGTCGGACAGCCCTACGCCGAGGCGGATTGCGCCAATGCGATGACCACGATGGCGATCGCCGCGGAGTCCATGGGGCTCAGCAGCTGCTACATCGCCTCCTTCCGCAAGGCGCTGGGCAAGCCGGAGCATGCCGACCTCCTCGCGCGTCTGGAGCTCCCCGCGGGCTATGAGCCGAAGTACGCCCTCTCCCTCGGCTACTGCGCCAAGGCGCCGAACCCGCGCAAGCCGCGCAAGGAAGGCGCTGTGAACTACGTCGGATAAAAAAGCAGAAAGGACCGCCAGACGGCGGTCCTTTTCATTTCAAATGTTGAAGCTTCCGGCGGCGGTGATGTCTTCGAGGTCTACGCCGCTGTAGCTGCCCTTGTAGTGCCAGACGACGGCGTAGCTGATGAGCCCGCGCGGGACCTCGACCGTGAAGCTCGCGATGGGGGAGGTGACGAGGTCCTTTCCGTCGTAGCTGACCGCGGCGGAGCTGGTCTTGAACGTCTCGCCGTTCACGGTGAGCTCCACGGCGTCGTAGAGCGCGCTGGTGAAGAAGCTGTAAGACTCCGCGCTGACCTCGACGGTGAGCGTCCCGGTGTCCGCGCCGTCCCCGAAATCTGCGGTGCAATTCAGGACCATATTGAGCCCCGTGCCGGTGTTGGAGCGTGCATTGCCGGTGACGTGAATCCCGGCGGGTCCCTCCGTCTCCTGCGGCGGCTCCGTGATGGGCGGGCGGGTCTCGAAAACGGGCTCCTCCGTGGGCGTCGGGGTCGGAGTCGGCTCCGCGGGCGTCGGCGTCGGGTCGGCGGTCTCCTCCGGCGCGGCGGTGGCGGGAACGGGGGTATGAATCTGCTGGGGCGGCTCGGTCTCAGCCGGGCTGCCGCCGAAAAAGAGCTTTACACTGAGCACCGCGGCCGCGACGACCACGAGCAGCAGAATGACAAGAAACACGCTGGAGCGTTTCATCCGTGCAGGTCCTCCTTGGAATTGGGTTCTTTCGGAGATTATAGCATAGCGGGGAAAAAACCGCAAGCGGAAAAGCAGGGACCGCACCGAACCGGTGCGGTCCCTGCTTTTTTCATTCAGCGGGAGAGCTGCTTGAGATAGCGGTAAACGGAGGACTCCGAAACGCCGAGCTGCTGCGCCGTTTCGCTGACGGCGCCCTTGATTTTGAACACGTCCTTTTCTTTCAGTCGCTCAATGACCTTGATCTTTTCGAACATGGAGAGCGAGCGGCCCTCGGAATTTC
>CALJDB010000023.1 GCA_938023775.1 uncultured Clostridia bacterium | reverse complement strand
TGAGCGTGCTCTCCGGGAGGTGGAAGTTCGTCACGAGCGCGTCGATGCACTTGAACTTGTAGCCCGGATAGATGAAAATATTGGTCCAGCCGCTGCGGGGGTCCATCGTGCCGTCCGGGTTTGCGAAGCTCTCCAGCGTGCGGCAGGATGTCGTGCCGACGGAGATGACGCGCCCGCCGGCGCGCTTGGTCTCTGTGATGATTCGCGCCGTCTCCTCCGGGACCATGCAGAACTCCGAGTGCATCTCGTGGTCGAGCACGTCGTCCTCCTTCACGGGGCGGAAGGTGCCGAGCCCGACGTGGAGCGTCACATAAGCGAGCTTCACGCCCTGCGCAGCGATCTTGTCCAATAGCTCGCGCGTGAAGTGCAGTCCGGCGGTCGGCGCTGCGGCGGAGCCGAGCTCGCGGGAGTAAACGGTCTGATAGCGCTCAGAATCGGCGAGCTTTTCCTTGATATAGGGTGGCAGCGGCATTTCGCCGAGGCGTTCGAGCACTTCAAGAAAAATGCCGTCATAATGAAAGCGCACAAGGCGGTTCCCGCCCTCGATCTCTGCCTCCACCGTGGCGGTCAGCTCCCCGTTGCCGAAGCTGATCTCCGCGCCGGGGCGCAGCTTGCGGCCCGGACGGACGAGGCATTCCCAGACACCGTCGCCCTTATCCGTCAGCAGCAGCACCTCGCAGACGCCGCCGCCCGGAACGCGATGACCCATCAGTCGAGCGGGCAGCACACGGGAGTCGTTCATCACGAGGCAGTCACCGGGGCACAGGTATTCGGGCAGGTCATAAAAATGGCGGTGCTCCATCGCGCCGGTCACTTTATCGAGACAGAGCAGGCGCGAGCCGTCGCGCCGCTCCAGCGGCGTCTGGGCAATAAGCTCCTGCGGAAGATCAAAGTAAAAATCAGATTTTTTCATAGCGTACCATAGCTGAGCCCCACACCGGTGTAGTAGAAGCCCAGAATATCCTTATAATCTTTGTTGTAATACCGCGCCATCGCGTTCGCGCCCCACTGGCTCATACCGACGCGGTGGCCATACGCCCCGCGGGTCCACACCGCCGCCTCGTAGGGGTCCGTGACGCCGCGGAGATAGTCCAGCCGGTTCGGGAACACCGCCTCGCTGTCGAGCGTGGAGCCGCCGTCGGCGGCGAAATAGAGGGCGCTGATAAGGCGGTTTTTATAGGTGAGATACTGGTTCTCCGTCTCCGCCGCGGCGGAAACGAGGCGCTCGGCATCCGTGTAACCGAAATAGACCTGGCAGTAATCATCATTTGTCACATCAAAGCCGAAGGAGGCAAAATACGCCTCGCTCTGGATATAGCTCTGCCCATAAGTCCGCGCGGCGACCGCCTGCGCCTTCAGGGCTTCGAGGGGGAAGCTGCTGCCCATCTCCGCGGCGCAGACGCCGGAGACGTAGCGCTCGATGTCCACGCTGTTCACAACCGTGAGCTTCGGCTCCTCCGGGTCCAGCACAGCGTAAGCAAAGTCGCCGTAATAGCGCTTCTGAGCAAACCATGTGACCGCCTCGGCGCTGTCCGACACGGGGCGGACGGCGAGATAATTCTTCGTGTCCGTGGAGTCCACGCTGTAAAGCAGTGTGTCCGTTCCGGTGATGTAAACGCCGACGCCGCTGCCGTCCCCAAGGGGGCGCATCGTGATCTGGCGCTCCACGGTGACAGCGTCCTCGTCCTCATAGGGGACAAAGCTGCGGTCAGCGTCGAAATAACCGAACTGAAACCCGCTTCCGACGGCGTTTTCCAGATTGGCGCTCTCGAGCGCGTTGTCGCGCTTTTCGGAGTAAGTATAGCGCAGCCCGACGCGGATCGTGCGCGCGGCGATGCGGACGCTGCCGTTGTCATAGACAAGCCCTCCCCCGCCGACCTCCTCCGCGCCGTCGAGCGCCACGACGCCCGCGGCGGTGAGGACCTTGACGCTCTCTGTTCCGAGCAGCGCGGTTCCGTTCGCGCCGATGGCATAGCTCTGCATCAGCTCCCCCTCCATCAGCTCGCCGCCGTTGACGTAAACGCCCCGCTTGGCGGAAACGAGCCCAGTGCAGCCGAGAACGAGGCACAGCGCCAGTATTAAGATAACAGCCGATCGTTTTTTCATGAAAACACCGTTGA
>CALJDB010000022.1 GCA_938023775.1 uncultured Clostridia bacterium | reverse complement strand
TGCTTGTTAGTCAGGACCTTTATTCCGGCTTCACCGGGGCAAGGGGCATGGTCCATGCGGTGTGGTCGGTGTGGAGCAGGTGATGGGCGAGCTCGCCGCAGGGAGCGCCGAGGTACTCGCTGTAGAGGGCTTGGACCTCCGGATTTTCGTGGGAGAAGCGGATGGGGTAGGCGAGGTCGTAGCGGTAGAGCTCTCTTGCGCGGGGGGAGGCGAGCTCGCAGCCGTAGTGGATGGGCTGTCCACCGCCGCCGGCGCAGCCGCCGGGGCATGCCATGACCTCGACAAAGTCGTAATGCACCTCGCCGGCGCGGAGCGCCTCGATGAGGGCGCGCGCGTTGCCGAGACCGCTGACGACCGCGGTGCGGAGCTTCGTCCCGCCGAGGTCAAATTCCGCCTCCTTCCAGCCGCTGTCACCGCGGACGGCGCGGAAGGCGTCCGGCTCCGGGTTCTTGCCCGTGACGATGGCTGCGCAGGTACGCAGCGCCGCCTCCATAACGCCGCCGGTCGCGCCGAAGATGACCGCCGCGCCGCTCGCCGCGCCGAGCGGGGAGTCGAACTCCTCCTCGCGCAGGAGCGAGACCTCGATCTGATCGGCGGCGATCATGCGGCACATCTCGCGCGTCGTGAGCGAGAAGTCAACGTCCTGCCCGGCTCCGGCGGAGTTCATCGTCGGCAGGGCGCACTCCGCCTTTTTCGCCACGCAGGGCATGACGGACACGCAGACGATGCGCCGCGGGTCCACGCCGAGCTTTTTCGCGAAATAGGTCTTCGTGACCGCGCCGAACATCTGCTGGGGGCTCTTCGCGGTGGAGAGATGGGGCACAAGCTCCGGGTACTGGCTCTTCAGGAAGCGGACCCAGCCGGGGCAGCAGGAGGTGAACATGGGCCAGCCGCCGTCCTCGCCGGTCTGGAGACGGTGGAGAAACTCCGTGCCCTCCTCCATGATCGTGAGGTCCGCGGTGTAGTCGGTGTCGAATACGTAGTCAAAGCCGATGCGGTGGAGCGCGGCGACAAGACGCTTTTCGTTCGCAACGTCGGGCGAGAGCCCGAACGCCTCGCCCCATGCAACGCGGACGGCGGGCGCGACCTGAACGACGGTGATCTTGTCCGGGTCGTTCAGCGCGCCGTGGAGCCCGAAGATGGACTCCGTATCGTCGCGCGCGGTGAGCGCCGCGGTGGGGCAGTGGGTGACGCACTGGCCGCAGAGGGCGCAGTCGGCGTCGTGAATGTCGCGGTAGCCGGAGACGAACACGTCCTGATTCGGTCCGGTGTTGGAAACGTCCCAGATGCCGAGCGTCTGGACCTTGTCGCAGAAGTTGACGCACCGCATGCAGCGGATGCACTTGCTCGCGTCGCGCACGAGGGGGAACGTGCGGTCCCAGCGGGCGGCGCGCGGCTCGTAGTGATAGATCTCCTTCTCGCCGCAGTTGAGCGAGTTTGCGATCTTCTGGAGCTCGCAGCTGCCGCTGCGGATGCAGACGGGGCAGTTCGTGCGGTGCTGGCTGAGCAGCAGCTCGATGTTGGCGCGGCGCGCCTGGCGCACGCGGAGGGTGTTGGTGTAGATCTCGAGCCCCTCGGCGACATGGTTGTTGCACGCCGGGACGAGGCGCTCAAGTCCCTTGATCTCCACGATGCAGATGCGGCAGGCGGAGATCTCGTTCACGCCCTTGAGGTAGCAGAGCGTGGGCACCGGCATGCCGGCAATGCGCGTCGCCTCTAAAATGGTCGTGCCCTCCGGCACGGAGACGGGCATGTCGTTGATCTTGACGTTTACCATGATTTCCGCCTCCCTCCCTTGAACGAGCCCATGCCGAAGTGGTCGCAGCGCAGGCAGCGGTGGCACTCCTGCGCGACCTCGGGCTCGGCGAGCGGGAGCTCAATGGGCTCAAAATTGGTCTTGCGCTCCTCTGGCGCGGTCAGGCGCATGTTGGCGCGGCCGCAGAAGACGAGGTTGCGCAGCACGGGGTCCGGCACGTCCAGATCCTCGCGGATCTCGTGGTGGAAGCCGAGGAAAATGTCGATGTTGTTCGCCGCGACCTTGCCCGCGGCGATGGCGCGGATTGCGCTCGCCGGACCGGTCACGCAGTCGCCGCCAGCGAAGACCTCCGGCGCGTTGGAGACCGCGCTCCAGTGGTCCGTCTGGATGACGCCGCGCTGGATGGGGATGCCCTCGTCCTCCATGAAGAAGGTCTCGATGCCCTGCCCGACGGCGACGACGATCACGTCGCACTCGACGCGCTCGTCCGGCGCGCCGATGCTGACGGCGGCGGCGCGCTCAAAGCTGACCTTGCCGACCATATTGCGGCTGACCCAGAGCGCCGCGACGGAACCGTCCGGCTTTTTCTCGATGCGCACGGGCGTGTAGAGGTCGAGCATTTCCGCCCCCTCGGAGAGCGCGCCCTGCACCTCCTCCTCCTGCGCCGTCATCTCGCTGACGCCGCGGCGGTAGACGATCTTGACGCTCTCCGCGCCGCAGCGGATGGCGCTGCGGGTGCAGTCCATGGCGACGTTGCCGCCGCCGATGACGCAGACGCGCTTGCCGGTGAAGTCCGGGATGTCGCCGTCGCCGATGCTGCCGAGCATTTCCACGGCGGAGACGACGCCCTTCGCGTCCTCGCCCTCGATGCCGACCTTCTTGTCGCTGTGGGCGCCGATGGAGATATAGACCGCGTCATAGTCGCGGCGCAGGCGTTCGATCGTGACGTCCCCGCGGTTGCCGATGGTGCAGCCGAGGCGCACCTCCACGCCGGTGGCGAGGATGGCGTCGATGTCCTGCTGGAGCCGCTCACGCGGCAGACGGTAGCTCGGAATGCCGTAAAGCAGCATGCCGCCGAGCTTTTTGCGCTTTTCAAACACGGTGCACTGGTGGCCCATGAGCTGGAGATAGTAAGCTGCGGAAAGTCCGCTGGGACCGCCGCCAATGATGGCGACGCGCTTGCCCGTGCTCGCCGCGCACTTCGGGGGCGGCACGACACCGGCAAGGTCCACCGCGGTGCGCTTGACGGCGCGGATGTTGACCGGCGCGTCGAGAATGTTGCGGCGGCAGCGCATCTCGCAGGGGTGCTCGCAGACAAGGGCGCAGGCGGTGGGGAAGGGGTTGTCCTTGCGGATGAGCCGCACGGCGTCTGCATAGCGGCCGTCGCCCACAAGGGCGATGTAGCCGGGGATGTCCACGCCCGCGGGACAGTTGGCGACGCAGGGGATCGCGTGCTCCACATGCTGGAGGCACTGCCCTTTCTCGATATGGGACTCATAGTCCTCGCGGAAGGCGGCGAGACCGTAGAGAATCATTTTCGCCGCCTCATAGCCGACGGCGCAGTCCGCCGCGTGGAGGACGACCTGCGCGGTGCGGTCGATGGTGGCGAGCGTCTCCGCCGTGGCGCGGCCATGGAGCACGTCATCCAGCAGATTCGCGATCTGCTGTAAGCCGACGCGGCAGGGGGCGCATTTTCCGCAGGTCTGGGTCTGGCACATTTTCAGAAACGCAAGCGAGAGGTCCACGGGGCATATCCCCGGCGGGCTCGCGATGATGCGCCGCTCCATGACCTTGTAGACCTGTTCGGCGAGCGCCTGTGCGTCGCCGCGGGTCATGATTGTCATTCTGCTCAAGGTTTTTTGTTCACTCCCTCATTTGTTGTTCGTAGCTAACATTATGGCGCGGGACCGACGGATGTGTCAAATCCCGCGCTTTTTCCGTAAAAAAACGGGAAAATGTTTTTTATTTCGCTGCCTTGCCGGACTGGGCGCGGCGCAGGGCGAGATAGACGACGGTCGCGAGGCAGCCGCCGATGAGCGCGGTGGCGAGCTGGGGCCATGTGAACATCGCTGCGACGGCGGCGAGCTTCGCCTCCGGGACGACGAGCGGGGCGACGATCTTCGCGACGAGCAGCCAGAGCGCAAGGAATTTCACCGCGGCGGCGATGGCCACCGCGCCGAAGGAGAGCGCCTTCGCCTTTTTCAAAAAACGCGGCAGCAGCAGCGCGAGGAGAACGACATACACCGCGTTGCCCACGGCGATGCAGGGGACGAGCTGGATGAATTTCGGCCCGATGCCGAGCAGAAACGCCAGAAACGGCGAGACGACCGCGACGATGACGCCGCCGCCGGCGCCGACCGCGAGCGCGGTCACGGCGAGGATGAGGTTCACGCAGGAGCCCGTGATGAGCTGCTGGTTCAGGCTTTTGGTGACGAACTGCACGCAGACGAGCAGCGCAAGGCAGATCGCCGTGCGGGTGATCCATTGTGTTTTGGTCATAGCTTTTTTCCTCCGGTGTATCAGTTTTTACCTTTCCACTTTACCATGCCGGAGCGAAGCTTGTAAAGAATTGATATTTTCTTGTCGGGGTCAACCGAGACCCGCTGCGCTTATGAAACTCTGCGAGGTTTTTTAAAAGCAGCGCGTCCCGCCCGGAACGGGCGGGACGCTTTTCTTGCTTAAATCCTGCACAGCAGGTTTCCGTAGCTGGGGTAGGGCCAGGCGGCTTTGCTTACGAGGTCCTCGAGGGCGTCGCTCGTTTCGCGGAGGGCTGCCATCTTGGGGAGGAGGGCGCTGCGGCAGGCGGCGGCGCGGCGGTCGATGTCCTCCGTGGCGCGGGCGCGCTCGAGCGCGGTGTCGAGGTCCGCGCGGCGGCGATAGAGCTCGTCGCCGAGGCGGGAGACGCGGGCGAGCAGGTCGCTCTCCGCGTGGTGGGGAAAGCGCCGCGCGGCGCTGACGCGCTCTTTCGCGTCGATGGTCTCGGCAACGTCGCGCGCGAAGCGCATGACGGCGGGCTGGATGTCGCGCCGGACCATCTCGCTCATCACGGCGGCGTCGATGCAGAGCTGCTTGCAGTAGTTTTCGAGCAGAATCTCCTTCACGGCGGCGAGCTCCGTGCGGCTGAGGACGCGGTGCCGCTCGAAAAGCGCGACGTTTTTTTCGTCCATCAGGTGCGGGATCGCCTCCGCGGAGGTGGGATAGTTGCTGAGCCCTCGCTTTGCCGCCTCGGCGACCCACTCCGCGCCGTAGCCGTTGCCGGAGAAGATGATGCGGCTGTGGGCGCGCATCGTTTCGCGGATGAGGCGGGCGAGGGTGCCGTCAAAGTCGGCGCTGCGCTCGAGCGCGTCGGCAAAGCGGCGGAACGACTCCGCCACGGTGGTGTTCAGCACGGTGTTGCAGTCCGCGGCGGACATGCTCGAACCGAGGGAGCGAAACTCAAATTTGTTGCCGGTGAAGGCGAAGGGACTCGTGCGGTTGCGGTCCGTCGTGTCCTTCGGGATGAGCTGCACGGCGCTCGCGCCGAGTCCGAGCATCTCCTGCGGCGGCGCGTCGTAGCGCTCGCTGTCGGCGAAGGAGGCGAGAATGCGCTCTAAGTCCTCGCCGAGGCACATGGAGATGATGGCGGGCGGCGCCTCGAAGCCGCCGAGGCGGTTGTCGTTGCTCGCGCTCGCAACGGAGAAGCGCAGCAGATCCTGATACTCGTCCACGGCGCAGATGACGGCGCAGATCATGAGCAGAAAGCGCGCGTTCTCGCGCGGGGTCTTGCCGGGGGAGAAGAGGTTGATGCCCGTATCGGTGGAGAGCCCCCAGTTGTTGTGCTTGCCGGAGCCGTTGATTCCGGCGAAGGGCTTTTCGTGCAGCAGGCAGGTCAGCCCGTGGCGGCGCGCAACCTTTTTCATAACCTCCATCGTGAGCTGGTTGTGGTCCACGGCGACGCTGCACGGCTCAAACACGGGCGCGAGCTCGTGCTGGGCGGGCGCGACCTCGTTGTGCTCCGTTTTGGCGGGGACGCCGAGCCGCCAGAGCTCCTCGTCCAGATCGCGCATAAACTCCGCGACGCGCAGCTTGATCGCGCCGTAATAGTGGTCGTCGAGCTCCTGTCCCTTCGGCGGCTTCGCGCCGAGAAGGGTGTGACCCGTGTAAATGAGGTCCTTGCGCTTTTCATAACGGTCGCGGTCGACGAGGAAATACTCCTGTTCGAGTCCGACCGTGGAGAAAACCTTGGCGCAGTCCACGCCGAACAGACGCATCAGACGCATTGCCTGCGCGTTCAGCGCGTCCATGGAGCGCAGGAGCGGGGTCTTCTTGTCCAGCGCGTGGCCGCCGAAGGAGCAGAACGCCGTCGGGATGCAGAGCACGCCGTCCTTGATGAAGGCGCTGCTCGTCGGGTCCCACGCCGTGTAGCCGCGCGCCTCGAAGGTGGAGCGCAGCCCGCCGGAGGGGAAGCTGCTGCCGTCCGCCTCGCCGCGGATGAGCTCGCGGCCGGAAAACTCCATCAGAACGCCGCCGTCCCCGTCCGGGGCGAGAAAGCTCTCGTGCTTTTCGGCGGTGTAGCCCGTGTGGGGCTGGAACCAGTGGGCGTAATGCGTTGCGCCCTTTTCGACCGCCCAGTCGCGCATCGCGCTCGCCACGGCGTCCGCCGTTGCAGCGTCCAGCGGCGCGCCGGTGTCTACCGCGCGGCGCAGGGCGGCGAGGGTCTCCGCGCCGAGCCGCTCGCGCATCACGCGCTCGCTGAACACCATGGAGCCGAATTCTTCCGTGAGATGAAACATGTTTATAATTCCTTTCAGAGCGGAGATTTTTTGATGAGCGCGAAGCGGCGGGGATATTTTTTCGGCGTCGGCGACGCCTTGCGGATGACGACAATGTTGTGGCGCAGCGCCTCGCCGGGGACGGCGTAGTCGAAGATGCGCTCGACGCGCCCGCCGAGGGCGGCGACGGCGCGCTGCGCCTCCGCGAGCTCCTCCGCCGCGCCGGGACCCTTGAGCGCGTAAAAAACGCCGCCGGGCTTCACATAAGGCAGACAGAGCTCGCAGAGCACGGAAAGCCGCGCCACGGCGCGCGAGACCGCCGCGTCGTAGGTTTCGCGCCGCTCGCCGGGCTCCTCCGCCCTGCCGTGGACGCATTCCACGCCGGGGAGCGAGAGCGCCGTGCAGACCTCGCGCAGAAAATCGACGCGCTTGCCGAGCGAATCGAGCAGCGTGAGCTGCATTTCCGGCTCCAGTATTTTGAGCGGCAGACCGGGGAAGCCCGCGCCGGTGCCGACGTCGATGACGCGCCGTCCGGCGAGGGAGCCTAAAAGCAGCGGCGAGGCGCTGTCCAGAAAATGCAGCCGCGCGCTCTCGTCCTCGCCGCGGATGGCGGTGAGGTTCATCACGGCGTTTTTCGCCTCCAGCGCGTCATAATACCCCCGGAACCGCCCGATCGCAGTCCCGTCCGCAGCAATGCCCATCTCCGCAAAGCCGCTTCTTAAAACTTC
>CALJDB010000021.1 GCA_938023775.1 uncultured Clostridia bacterium | reverse complement strand
AGCAGCGCATCTTGGACAAGGCGCTGGAGCTTTTTTCGGCGCGGGGCTATGACGCCGTGAGCGTCGGCGAGATCGCGGCGGCGGTCGGGGTCCGCGCCCCGTCGCTTTACAACCACTTTCCAAGCAAGCGCGCCATATTCGACGCGCTCGTGGAATCCACGGCGGCGCAGTACGCGCGCGACACCGACCGTATCGACGTCCACGTGCAGGACGCCGGACGCGACGTTTCCGTGTTCACGGAGATCACGGAGGAGGCGCTCTACGAAAAGGTGGAGCAGATCTTTGTCTATTCGCTCCGAAGCGAGCCCATCAGCCGCTTCCGCCGGATGATGACGATCGAGCAGTTCCGCTCCCCGGAGCTCGCGGCGCTCTATTCCCGGCGCTATGTGGACCGGCTCATCGCTTACCACGCCGGTATCTTCCGCGGTCTCATCGCCGCAGGCGAGCTTGTAGACGCCGATCCGGAGACGATGGCGCTCCAGTACGTTGCCCCGGTCCTGACGCTCCTCGGCGTCTGCGACCGCGAGCCGGAGCGGGAAGGGGAGTGTCTTGAAAAGCTGCGGGCGCACGTGAAGCTCTTTTACCGCATGTTCAATAAGACCGCGGGAGGTGAACAGCCATGAAGCGCTCGCTCGTACAGAAGCTGGGGCTCCTCGGCGCTCTGAGCTTTCTCTCTTACACGGCGGCGGTGGTATTTTCGCCGCTCGCTTATCCGGGCTATAACTGGATGGCGCAGGCGGTCAGCGATCTAAGCGCGGCAAACGCGCCCTCGCTCGCGCTCTGGAACCGGCTCAGCGCGCTTTATAATTCCTGCGAGCTGCTCTGCGTGATGATGGTCTGCGTCGGGGTCCAAGGGCGGCGGACGCGGCTGCTGCGCGTCGGCATTTATCTCTTCGCCGCGATGGAGTGGGTCTCCGCCGTGGGCTACCGTATGTTCCCGCTCAGCGACAGCGGCTATGCCGGTGCGTTTCAGGACAAGATGCACTTTGCCGCGACCGTGGTCGTCGTGCTGCTCTCCATTGCGTCGCTGACGGTCATCATCATCGCCGGTGCGAAGGACCGCGGCTGCCGCTCTTACGGTGTCTGCGCCGCCGTCGCTCTCGGCATGATGCTGGTCGGCGCGCTTGGCATGAAGGCGGTCCCCGCCGCTTATTTCGGCGTTGTCGAGCGTTTCAGCGTCTTCGCGGCGACGGGCTTCAACGCCGCGCTGGGGCTGCATCTCTTTTTCTCAAAAGCCGGTGCAGAGGAGGCGGACGCATGCAGACGATCCTGATCGTGGACGACGACGACGCCGCCATCGGGGATCTGGAGCAGGAGGTGCTCGAACGCGCGGGCTACGCCGTGGAGCGGGCTTACTCCGGGACCGAGGCGCTCCTTCTGCTGCGCGATAAGCGTCCCGCTCTCGTGCTGCTCGACCTGATGCTGCCGGGACTCAGCGGGGAGGCACTGCTGCCGCAGCTTGCGGGAGTTCCCGTGATCGTCGTGAGCGCGAAGGCAGCCGTTGCGGATAAGTGCGCGCTGCTGCTCTCCGGCGCGGCGGATTATCTCACGAAGCCCTTCGACACCGCCGAGCTGCTCGCCCGCGTCGCCGCGCGGCTGCGGGAGAGCGCCGGAGCCCCGCTCGCCGCGGTCTACCGCTGCGGCGCGCTCTCGCTGGACACCGCGGCGCACACCGTCTCCGTCGGCGGCGCGCCCGTCGCGCTGACGCGCACGGAATACGCCATTTTGAAGCTGCTGATGCGCAACCCGGGGCAGGTGCTCGCGAAGTCCACGCTGCTCGACCGCATCGCCGCGGACACGCCGGACTGCACGGAGAGCTCGCTCAAGACCCACGTCAGCCATCTCCGCGCCAAGCTCCGCGAAGCCGGCGGCGCAGACTGCATCGAATCCGTCTGGGGCATCGGCTTCCGGATGAAAGCCTGATATCTCAACCGATTCTCAACCGTATTCTTATCCGGTTTCTCGACCTTTGCCTGATATCATCGAGGTATCAAACAAAGGAGGTCATTTCAAATGGAATATGTGCTTGAGACCGCCGCGCTGACCAAGCGCTACCGCGGTCATACCGCGCTCAGCGGGCCCGACATGCATGTCCCGATGGGCGCGATCTACGGCTTTGTCGGGCGCAACGGCGCGGGGAAGACCACGCTCATCCACCTTATCTGCGATCTTCAGGAGCCGACGTCCGGGAGCCACTCGCTCTACGGCACTTCCAGCTCCGATACGCGCATCGGGCGCGCCCGGCGGCGGATGGGCGCGGTCGTGGAAACACCGTCGATCTATCTCGATCTGTCGGCGGAGGAAAATCTGCGTTTACAGTCCCGGCTGCTCGGACTGCCGTCCGAGCGTGGGATCGGCGAGCTGCTGCGGCTCGTCGGGCTCGGCGGAACGGGACGGAAAAAGGCGCGGGATTTTTCGCTCGGCATGCGCCAGCGGCTCGGCATTGCCGTGGCGCTCACGGGAAACCCGGACCTGCTCGTGCTCGACGAGCCGACAAACGGGCTCGACCCACAGGGGATCATCGAAATGCGTGAGCTGATCCTCGATCTGAACCGACAGCATGGGATCACCGTGCTCATCTCCAGCCACATTCTCGACGAGCTGAGCCGCCTCGCCACGCACTACGGCTTTATCGACGGCGGGCGCATGCTCCGGGAGCTCAGCGCCGCGGAGCTGGAATCGCGCTGCCGCAAGTGTCAGCGCATCGAGACGGACAATGTTCGCGCCCTCGTCCGGGCGCTCGACCGCCTCGGCGCGGAATACGCCGTCGCGGACGAGACGCATGCAGACGTGTTCACGCCACTCCCCGTCACACGCCTCGCCCTCTTCGCGGAAGCAGAGGGCTGTGAAATCCGCAGCATCCGAGAGCGGGACGAGAGCCTTGAGAGTCAGGACGGCACGCTGCGCAACAAGCTCATCGCGGGGCATGCGCGCGGCAGGGTCTATGCCGCATATCTCGTCGCCGCCGTCGCCGGATGCTTCGCAATCACGCTCGCGTGGCTGCTCTCCGCCGCGGTCGGGGTCGCGAAGCTCGGCTGGTTCACCGCACCCGCAGGCACGCTGGGACTCGCCGCGGCGCTGATTCTGCTGCTGACGGCGACCTCGCGGTCACGCTCCTGCCGGACGGCAGCATCCGCTTTGAAAATGGTGCCTCGAAGCTCGGAAAAGTGCAGGCTGAGCGCCTTTTTGACCGCTTCTTCACGGTCGAGAGCGCAAGCGACTCCACCGGTCTCGGTCTCTCCATCGCCCGCGAGCTCACAGAGCGCTTAGGCGGCACGATCGGTGCGGACTACCAAGTCGGACGTCTGCGCATCTGCGTTTCTTTTCCGGAATAAAAAAAATCCCGGCTCCCATAAGCGGGAGCCGGGATTTTTTATAGTGCTTCGGTTTCCGTCTCCAGAAAACGGCGGAGGGCGGGGTTGGGGTTATCGGCGCGGTAAGCGGCGATGATCTCTTCCTCCTCCCCTTCGCCCACGAGCGGGACGAAGACGAGGTTGTCGGCATTGTAAAGGCGGTCGGTGCAGTAGTCGGGCAGGAGCGAGATCCCCTCCTCCGCCGCGACCATCATCAGGATGCTTTCGGTGTCCGCCGAGCGGAAGAGAATGTTCGGCTTGTAGCCCGCCTCGGCGTAGCGCTGCATGAAAAAGGCGTCGCCGTAGGAATCGGGCGCGGCGTCGGGCGACATATATAAGATGTTCTCCCCGCGCAGCTCTTGCCGCGTGAGCTGGCGGCGCTGCGTGAGCGGATGGCCCGCATAGAGCGCGACAACGAGCCGAGCCTTTTCGACCGTCTGAAACGTGACGCCCTCCTGTGTGCGCAGGTTTGTCGAGTCCCAAGTGAAGACGATGTCATACTCCTGATGGAGTAACCCCGCGGCCAACACATCCGTCGAGCAGCGGTAGAACGAGATGAGCACGTTTCCGTTTTTCTGGTGGAAGTGGCGCATCAGGACCGAGAGGTCGCTGCGCTCGTAGCCGCGCACGTAGCCGACGCGCAGCGTGCCGGTCAGGCCCGTCGCCGCGTCGTGCACGCGCTCCTGCGCGCGGCTCATGCGCCATATGCACAGTACCACGCTCAAGCCCTGAGCAATAACGGTAGCCGACGCCGCGCCCGCCACGCCCCAGCCGAACACCGCAATAAACACGACATCCAGCACGATATTGACGAGCGAGGCCGCGATCAAAAAGTAGAGCGGCCGCTTGGAATCGCC
>CALJDB010000020.1 GCA_938023775.1 uncultured Clostridia bacterium | reverse complement strand
GAGAAATCAAACGCTTTGCGAAGACTGTTTTCGAGGTATCTGCGGTACGAGAAATGCACGAGCGTTTCGTCGTAGAGGTCGCGCTCGCTGTCGTCGGGCTTGGCGGGGTAGCCGAAGGCGACGATGGAGTGGGGCACGATGTGCTCCGGGAGTCCGAAGAGCTCCTGCTGCGCCTTCACGCGCTCTTCGACGGGCCATGTGCCGAGCCAGACGCTGCCGACGCCGAGGTCGTGCGCCGCTAAAATGAGGTTCTGCGCCGCGATCGAGCCGTCCACGATCCAGAAATCCGGCGCTTTGGAAAACGCGCGGTGCAGATCGCCGCAGACGAGCACGGCAAAGTCCGCGCCGCGCAGCGGCTCCATCGGTCCGCCGCCGCCCGCGTCCGCCATAGCATCGAGCATCGCCTTGTCGCGCACGACGATAAACTGCCACGGGCGCGCGTTGACCGCGCTGGGACCGCTCATCCCGGCGCGCAGGATCGTGTGCAGCGTTTCGTCCTCCACCCGCTTTTCCGAAAACCGCCGCACGCTGCGGCGCGTAAAGATCGCCTTCAGGGTCTCCATACCGTTTCGCCGGTCCTTTCCTTGTTGATGATAATTCGATTATAGCGCGAAATATTTTAATTGTAAAGAACAAAAAAATTCAACCGGGAGCCCGGCGTAAGCGGGTCCCGGTTGCGTTATTATTGCAGGCCGTACTTCTTGTTGAACTTGTCCACGCGGCCGCTGGTGTCGACCAGCTTCTGCTTGCCGGTGTAGAAGGGGTGGCACTTGGAGCAGATTTCAACGGTGATGTTCTGCTTGGTGCTGCCGGTTTCGATCACGGCGCCGCAGGCGCAGCGGATGGTCGTCGGCTTATAATCGGGATGGATGCCTTCTTTCATGTTTGACGCAACTCCTGTTCACATTAAGCTGCCTTGAGTACACCGCCGGTTTCGCGGTGTGGTTACAAGACGCAAGAGAGATTATAACAGACCGTTTCCGGAAATGCAAGGGCTTTTCGCGGGAAAATTCAGGTTTTTTCCGGCTCGACGTCGATCTCGACGCCGGGGCGCAGAAACCAAAGCGCACAGCGGCGGACGGGGAGACCGAGAATGCGCTCGAGCGCGCGGGCGTAAGCGCGCAGCTGACCCCGATAGCGCTCGGCGCGCTGCGGCGCCTCCGCCGCCGTGACGCGGTCGGTTTTGTAGTCCAGCACGGTCACGCCGCCGTCTTCGACGAAAAAGCAGTCCACGACGCCCTGAAGCAGCAGACGGTCGTCCGCCGCCGCGCCGGGGAAATAGTCCGCCGCGGGCTCCAGGAGCGTGAAGCGGAACTCCCGCCGCACGTCCGCCGCCGCAGCGAGCCGCCGCCCCAGCGGGGAGCCGAAAAGCCGCAGGACGGAGGACAGGTCCACCGCCGCTGCCTCCTCCGCCGTCAGCAGCCCCGCCGCGGCGATGCGCCGCTTTTCGGTGTCCAGCTGTGCGATGCTGCCCGTCTCGGAAAAGCGCAGGTGCTGCAAGAACGCATGCGTCGCCGTGCCGCGCTCGGCAGGCGTGAGCTTCGCCGGCTCGCCGGGCGTCGGGAGGCGGAATTCGTAGTCCGCGTCCGGCGCGAGGAGCGGCGCGCCCTCGGCGTCCGGGGCGTCCGCCCCCTTCAGCTCCGTCGCCGTCAGCTTGCTCGGCAGATCGGCGGAGGCGGCGTAAGGATAGCGGAAGGCGAGCTTTTCGGCGATGCGCGCCGCCGCGCCGTCCGCCGCCGGAGTCTCCGCGGGCATGTCGGGCGCTTCCGGCGTCTCCGGCTCCGCGTCTGCGGAGACCACCTGCATTGCGATCGTCTCTCCCCCGTCGATGAGCGACGCCATGGCGAGCCACTGGGACGGGCTCTGCGCCGCGCGCAGCAGCGCCGGGGGCGCGGGGTTCGTCAGCCCGACGCCGAGCTTGGCGAGCTCCTTGTCCGGATTTTTCCAGACGCAGGTCATGATGAGCCTCTCCCGCGCGCGGGTCATCGCGACATAGAGCACGCGCAGCTCCTCGCTCAGCATCTCGGTCGTGAGCCGCTCCGCGATGGCGCGGCGCGCGAGCGTGGGGTATTCGATGCCCCGCTCCCGGTCGCAGAGCTTGGGTCCGACGCCGAGGTCGCTGTGCATCAGGACCGGCGATTGCAGGTCCGAGCGGTTGAAGCGGTGGGCGAGGTCGCAGAGAAAGACGAAGGGGAACTCCAGCCCCTTGCTCTTGTGGATGCTCATGATCTGCACGGCGCGTCCCGCGGGCGCGCGCTCCGGCTCGCGGTTTTGCTCGGCGAGGCGGCGCAGGTAAGTCACGAAGCGGAAGAGGCTGCCCCCGCCGCCCTCGGAAAAGCGCTCGGCGTATTCGAGCAGCAGCATGAGGTTTGCGCGGCGCGTCTCGCCGTCGCGCATCGCGGAGCAGACGGCGGGGAGCGCGGTGTCCGAATAGATCGTCCAGAGCAGCGCGCCGGGCGTCAAATCGGGCGCGAGCGCGCGCCAGCGGTCCAGCAGCGCGAGGAAGGCGGTGCATTTTTCGTCCCCATCCTCCGCCGCGGCGCGGAGCGCGCCGTAAAAATTGCCGTCGCGCTTCGCGGCGCGAATGGCGCTGAGCGCGTCCGGGTCGAAGCCGAAAACCGGCGAGCGCAGCGCGGAGATGAGCGGCACGTCCGCGTGGGGGTTATCGGCGAGCGCGAGCAGATCGACCGCAACGGAGACCTCCAGACTTTTGAAAAAGCCGCTCCCCTGCCGGCTCTGGACGGGGATGCCCGCCTCCGCGAGCGCGCGGTGGAACGCCGCGCCCTTGCCGCCCGGCGCGCGCATCAATATTACGAAATCGCCGGGGTCGCAGGGGCGGGCGGCGCCGCCGGAATAGACCGGGGTCCCCTCGCGCAGCATCGCCGCGATGCGCGCGGCGACGTGCTTCGCCTCGCGCTCAGCCTTGTCCGGTGCGTCCTCCCCGCCCTCTCCGGCGTCCAGAATGTCAAATTCCACGGGGCTGTCCGTGCCCTCCAGATAGTCGAGCGCGCCGAAGCGGAGAGAGGCGTCGTCGTCATAGTCGAGCTCGCCGATCTCGCGCGACATGAGCACGGAGAACACGCGGTTCGCCGCGTCGAGGACGCAGCGGCGCGAGCGGAAGTTTTCCCGCAGCAGGATTTTGCGCCCCTCGCCCTCCGCGGCGCGGTCAAAGGGGACGAAGGTCTGATATTTTTCCAGAAACAGCGTCGGGTCCGCGAGGCGGAAGCGGTAAATGGACTGCTTCACGTCGCCGACTAAAAACAGGTTCCGCTCCTGCCGCGAAACGGCGCGGAAAATGCGCTCCTGCACGGCGTTCACGTCCTGATATTCGTCCACCATGATCTCCGTGAAGCGCCCGGCGAGCTCCGCCGCGATCCATGTCGGTGCGCCGGTCTCCCGGTCGGTCAGCAACCGGGCGGCATAATGCTCCAGATCGGAGAAATCCACCGCGCTGCGGCGGCGCTTTTCCGCCGAGAACGCGCGGTCAAATTCCAGCGTCAGGTCCAGCAGCGCCTCCATCGCCGGGGCTGCGGCGCGCTGGTCGCGCAGCAGCGCGGCGGAGGGCGCGCCGAGGCGGTCGGCGAGCGACGCCATCGCTTTTTTGCAGCGGTCGCGCAGCGCCTTCAGCCGCGCGGGACGATCCGGCTCCGGATAAGCGCGGAGCGCGCCGAGGCGCGGAAACGGCAGCGCCGCGAGCGCGCAGCGCGCCCTGTCCCAGCCGAGCGAGAGCGCGCGGCGCAGCTCGCGCAGCGCCTCCGCGTCCTCGGCGAAGGCGGGACCGTAAGCCTTTTTCAGCTTCTCATCCGCCTCGATCTCCGCGAGAGCGGCTTCAAAGCTTTCGCACCAAAAGCCGACCTCCGCCTCCGCCGCGCGGAGCAGCTCGCGCCCCCAGACGCTCTCGCCCGCGTCCCCGACGCCTTCGAGATGCAGCGCGGCGCGCTGGTCCGCCGCCCACTTTTCCGGGTCCGGGTGGCTGCGGAGCTTGTCATAAAGCTCCAGCACCGCGCTCTCAAGGCGCTTATCGTCCCGCCCCGCGCCGACCGTGTCCGCCAGAAGGCGGAAGCCGTCGTCGCTCTCGATCCTCGCATAACGCCGGTCGAGCACGCGGGCGAGCACGCCGCGGCGGATGGTCTCCGCGCGGTCCTCCTCCAGCACCGTAAACGCCGGGGAGAGCCCTAAATGGTGGCAGTTTTCGCGCAGCACGTCCGCGCAGAAGGCGTGGATCGTGCCGATATGGGCACTGAGACAGAGCGTCTGCTGCCGCCGCAGGCGCAGATCGTCCGGGCGCTCCGCCGCGGCGCGGGCGAGCGCCTCCATAATGCGCCCGCGCAGCTCCGCCGCCGCCGCGCGCGTATAGGTGATGACGAGGAAGCGGTCAATGTCAACAGGGTCCGCGGGATCCGTCACATAGCGGACGAGCCGCTCCGTGAGCACACGGGTCTTGCCGCTGCCGGCGGCGGCGGACACGAGCAGGCTGCCGCCGCGGTTTTCGATCGCGGCGCGCTGGTCGGGGGTAAATTCAAACGCCATGGTCCGCCGCCTCCTTTTCGATCCTGTCCCAGACCTCGCCGGGCTTCATCGTTTCTATATAGCGCATGCTGTCCTGCGATTCGTCGAAGTGGCACGCCGCCGCGTAATCGCAGAAGCGGCAGGCGTTTTCCGTCTGGCTGCGGAACCACGGGTCTGCCGCCACGGAGCCGCCGCGCAGCTCCCGCGCGAGGGCGCGGAGCGTGGTGTCAATATGCCGCCCCAGCGCGCCGAGGCGCTCGGCGGACGCCAGCGCGTCGCCGGAATAGGTCCCGTCCTTGAAGCTGACGGGCAGGTATTGCAGCTCGCCGTGCTCCATCGCGTCTAAAACCGCACTCTCGCCGAGGAGCAGTCCGCTGCGGCGGCGCGCCTTTGCCTTCTCCGCCATGATCTGCTCCGCCGTGAGCTCCGCCGGAGCGCTGACGAGCACGTCCCGCGCCGGGACATAGAGCACGCCCGCGGGCACGATCTCCATCCCGTAGCGCGATGCGCCGGAGCGTTCGAGTGCGAAGAGATAGAGCAGCATCTGCAAGCCCAGCCCGTACCAGACGTCCGAGAGCGAGAAGCTCTTTTTGCCGGTCTTGTAGTCCACGACGCGCAGGTAAAGTCTGCCGTCATGGACCCAGCCGTCCACGCGGTCGGCGATGCCGGTCAGCACGAGGGAGTCCTCCCCCTCGCCGAGCGCGATGGGCGGGAACGCCTCGCGGTCGCCGAAGTTCAGCTCAAAGTCGAGCGGCTGAAAGTCGCTTTTCGCGAGCTCCGCCGCCATATCCGTCACAACGACGCGCACCGAGCCGGTGAGCCGCCGGAACAGGTAAATAAAGCGCGGCGACTTCTGGCGGAAATCGTTCAGCTTTTCGTGGACATAGCGCGCCACATATTCGTCGCAGAGCGCCTCCACGCGCTCCGGCGAGACGCTGGCAAAGCCGCCCTCCGCGGCGATAGCGCGCGCGCAGCCCTCCAGCACGAAGTGCATAAAGGTGCCCATCTCCGGCGGGGCGAACTCCGCCGGCTGGCGCGGCTTCGCTTTCAGACCGTATTGCAGGAAATAAGAGAAGGGGCAGCCGGAAAAATTGTCGATGCGCGACGCCGAGAGCGTCAGCTTTTCGCCGTAAAGCGCGCGCACCGCGCTGCGGCTGAGCCGCCCGCGGGTGAGCGACGCCGCGGCGTCCAGCTTCGCGAGCGCCTCGCCCGCACCGCGGTCTGAAAACCACCGCCGCGCCGCCTCCGCGCTCTCCGGATGGAACGGGCGCGACGCCGCGGCGGCGAGCTCAAACGCCGGTCCCGGCGCGCTCTCGCGGCAGCGGGCGCTGTCCACGTTCTCCACAGGGAGGTCGAAGACCTTGCGCAGGCGCTCGACGGCGAAGGCGGGCGACGCCTTCGCGCCCTCCGCGCCGAGGGCGCACCAGCTGATCGCCAGCGTGTCCGACGGCAAGGTCAGGCAGTTATAGAGCAGCGCAAATTCGCGGTCCAGGCGCTCCCCCGCCGCGCTACCGACGTCCAGCCCCGCGGCGGCGAGCGCCTCGCGGTCCGCGTCGGACAAAATGCCGGTCCCCGGCGCGGCGGCGGGAACGCTCGCGCTGTCGCAGCCGAGCATGATGAGGTGGCGGATATGCCGCCGGCGCATGCGGTCGAAGTCGCCCGCGCTCACGCGGTCGAGCGAGAGCGGAATCGTGCCGACGTCGTAAGAGCTCAGCACGGTCGTAAAGAGCTTGCCGAAGCTCTCCAGATCCGTCTCCGTATCGCGCAGCACCTCGCCGCACTGCGTGAGCGCGTCGCAGACGATGTCCCAGAGCTGGGCGTATTCCGCCGCCGCCTGCGCCTGCCCCAGCGCGCGCAGCTCCGCGGCGCGCTCCGTGAGGAGCCGCGGCAGCTCCAGCGCCGCGAAAAAGTCCGCGAGCGCCTGCGCCTCCGCGCCGCCCGTTTTCGCCGCCCCGCCGCGCTCGGCGAGCAGCAGCAGCGGCGCGCTCGCGCGGCGGCGCAGGGCGTTTATCTCCGCGAGCAGCGCCCGGTCCTCGTCCGTATAGTCCCTGCCAAAGCCCGCCGGGTGCTGCACCCAGTCCTCGTTCCGCGTCCAGTCCGCACCGCGGAGGCTCCAGAGAAAAACATAGTTTTCCAGCGTGTCGCACTCCGCGCGGCTGAGCCCTGCGAGCCCGGTCTTCAGGTACGCGAACACGTCCTCATAGTCCCAGCCGCCGGTGACGGTGTCGTAAGCCGCGGCGACGAGCGCGGGCAGCGGCTTTTGCAGCAGCGCGCTGCGCTTCGCCGTGTAGAGCGGAACGCCGTAGTGGGCAAAAACGCTCTCCATCGCGCCGCGGTAAGCCTCGAACGAGCGCGCCGTGACCGCGATGTCGCGCCAGCGGCAGCCCGTGGTGCGCACGAGCTCGAGGCAGCGCGCCGCCGCCCACTCGCACTCCGCCACGGCGTCCGGCGCGCAGACGAGCGCGAACGCGCCCGCCGGCTCGCAGTGCGCCTCGGCGAAGGAAAACGCCTCGCGCTCCACGTCCGCCATCGGTCCGCTGCGCGCCGCGCCGGAAAAGCGCTCGACGCCCCACTCCGCACCGCATTCCGCGGCGAGCGCCGCGAGACGCAGCGCCGCGCGGCGGCTCGGCTCAAAAATTTCGTGTCCCTCGGAAAGCCCCTCCGCCGTCAGGCAGACGCGCACCTCCGCGCCCGCGCGCAGCAGCGCGCCGAGCACGGCGAGCTCCTGCGCCGTGAAGTCCGTGAAGCCGTCCACGAAAAACGCACAGCGGGTGTAAGCGCTCTCCCCGATGCGCTCCGCAAGGTGCGTCAGGCGGTCCATCGGGTCGAGCCCGCTGCGGTCGGCATAGGTCTGGTAAGCGTCATAGATGAGCGCAAGGTCGCCGAGCTTCTGGCGCAGCGCGTCCGTGCCCGGCGCATCGAGCTCGCCGTGCGCGCCCTCAGCGTATTCGCGCAGCGCGTCCGGACTGATGCGGCAGGTCTTGAACTCGTCGATGGCGCGCAGCAGCTCCTGCTGAAGCGGCGCCTGCCGCCGCGCCGCGCCGTAAACGGCGAGCCGGGAGCCCACGTCGCCCAGCGCGCGGACGAGACAGAGCAGCCGCCCGCCCCGGCTGAGCGCCGCGCGGCGCGCGCCGCCGAGCTCGCCCTCCACCCGCGCGGCAAGCCGCGTGAAGGAGAGGACCTCGGCAAACAAACTCGCGCTGTCGCCGCAGACGGCGAGCAGCTCGGTCTCCGCCTCGTGGCTGTACTGCTCCGGCACGAGCACCACCGCCCCGCCGACGCCCTGCGCCGCCCGCGTCCGGATGCGCTCCATCATATCCGCGGTCTTGCCCGTTTTCGCCCGCCCAAGGATCAAAGTCAGCATCGCGTTCGTCCTTTCGTCTTTTTCGTCCGCTTCATTATAACAAATTCTCCCACGACCGCGCAAGAGGATGCTCTGTTCCTCACCTCCCGGGCAGGAAGATCGCCTCATACTCCGGATATTCCGCAAGCAGGGCATAGCCCGCCTCCTCGCCGAGAACGAAGCAGGCGGTGCTGAGGGCGTCGCACAGCATGGACTCCGGACCCGTGACCGTAACGGAGGCGAGCCCGTTCTGGACGGGATAGCCGGTCTCAGGATCCAGAATATGGTGCCAGCGGACGCCGTTATAATCGAAATACCGCTGATAATTTCCGCTCGTGACGACGCTGCCGTCGGTCACAGAGAGCACGGCGGCATTTTTTTCGCTGCCGGGGACGGGCTCCTGCACGCCGACCTGAAAGGGCTTCCCGTCCGGGCGGGCGCCGATGCAGACGACGTTGCCGCCGAGATTCACGATCGCGTGCTCCACGCCCGCAGCGCGCAGATCCTCCGCCAGCCGGTCCGCGATATAGCCCTTCGCGACCGCACCGAGGTCCAGCACCGCGCCGGGCGCGAGCGTGAGCTCGCTGCCGCGGAGCGAAACGCCGTCCATCCCGCTGCCCGCGAGCGCGGCGGCAACCGCGGCGGCGTCCGGCGGGGCGGGGTTTTCCGCCGCAAAGTCATAGAGCGCGCTGACCGCGCCGAGCGTCACGTCCAGCGCACCGCCGCTGCGGGCGGAGACTTCGATCGCGCACCCCAAAACGGCGCGGAGGTCCTCGCTGACCGTACCGCCCCCGGCGGCGTTTATCCGCGCGAGCTCGCTGGTATCGCGCGTGCGGGAAAAAACCGCCTCATAATCGGCGCAGCGCGCGAGCGCGGCGCGCGCCGCCGGAACGTCCGCCTCCGCATAAACCGTCACGCGCACAACGGTGTCCAGCGCAAACGCCGTTTCCGTCCGCGCCGCGGCGTTTTTTCCGCAGCCGGCAAGGAAAAACGGGCAAAGAAAACAAAAAGCTATGATATGATAAAGAAGTTTTTGGCTCCGGCGCATGGGTTCCTCCTTGCTTTTGCCGCGGGGCATGGTTTATAATGTACGCAATGCGCTTTATTACACTGAATCCATTATCCGACGAAATTCACTGCATATCAAGTGCATTTTTTAAAAGGAAAAGAGAGAATCAGGGAAGGAGACTTGAATATCGTGTCATTCAAACGACTGCACGGCGTGCATGTTCCCCACCGGAAGCATACGGCGGAGCTCGCACCCGTCCGCGTGCCGGTCCCGGCTTCGATCACGGTGCCGACCTCGATGAACATCGGGCGCGCGGCGACTCCCGTCGTGAAGCCCGGCGACCATGTGACCGTGGGGCAGCTCATCGCCGCGGCGGAGAGCCCGATGGCGTCGCCGATCTATTCCGGCGTGTCCGGCACGGTGAAAAAGCTCGGCGAGCAGCTGCTGTTCCACGGCGCGCTCTGCCAGACCATCACGATCGAGAGCGACGGGGAGCAGACCGTCTGCCCGGACCTCGCGCCCCCGGAGGTCACGGATTTCGACAGCTTCATCGCCGCGGTGCGCGCGAGCGGCGTCGTCGGGCTCGGCGGCGCGGGCTTCCCGACTGCCGTGAAGCTGAACGCCGACCCCGCGCGCGTGGAGTTTCTCTGCATCAACGGCGCGGAGTGCGAGCCGTATATCACGGCGGACACCCGCACGATGCTCGACGACGCGCCGCTGCTCGGCGAGGGCTTCCGCCTGCTCCACCGCTTTTACCCGGCGGCGAGGATCCTCATCGGGATCGAGAAGAACAAGCCCGCGTGCATCGACGCGCTCCGCCGCGAAACGGCGGCGCTCGACTATGCCGAGGTCCGCCCCCTGCCGAGCCTTTACCCGCAGGGCGGCGAAAAGGTCCTCGTTTACACCACGACGCGCCGCGTCATCCCGGAGGGCAAGCTTCCGCTGGACGTCGGCTGCATCGTCTTAAACGCGACGACCCTCGCCGTGCTGACGCGCTATATCCGGACCGGCTTCCCACTCGTGGAGAAGTGCGTCACGGTGGACGGCAGCGCCGTTGCGGAGCCGAAAAACATCATCGTCCCGATCGGGACGAGCCTGCGCGACGTGCTGGAAGCCGCCGGCGGACTGAAGTGCGAGCCGAAAAAGGTCATTATGGGCGGACCTATGATGGGCGTCGCCGTGCCGGACCTTGAGCAGCCGGTCGTCAAGAACACCGGCGCTGTGCTCGCCTTCGCGGAAGCCGACGCTGCGCTCCCGGAGCCCACGGCGTGCATCCGCTGCGGGCGCTGCATCGACGCATGCCCGCTGAAGCTGATGCCCGTGGAGCTGGAGGGCGCCTACGCGCGGCGCGACGCGGACGCGCTGAAGGCGCTGAAGGTGACGCTCTGCATGGAATGCGGCTGCTGCGCCTTCGTCTGCCCGGCGCGGCGGCGGCTCGTGGAGTCGCATAAGCTCGCCAAGGTATTTTTGAATGCGAAGCTGCGTGAGGAAAAGGAGGCGGCGAAATGAACAAGCTCTATGTCGGCGTGTCGCCCCATCTGCGCGCGCCGCGCTCCACCCGCGCCGTGATGGGCGACGTGCTCATCGCGCTCGCGCCCGCGCTCGCGGCGTCCGTGGTGCTCTTCGGACCCCGCGCCCTGCTGCTGACGGCGGTCTCCGCCGCCGCCTGCGTGCTCTGCGAGTTTGTCTGGGAAAAGCTGATGCACCTTCCCGTGACGGTCGGGGACCTCTCCGCCGCCGTCACCGGCGTGCTGCTGGCGTTCAACGTTCCCGCCTCGATGCCCGTGTGGCAGCTCATCGTCGGGGATGCCGCCGCTATCATCGTCGTGAAGATGCTCTTCGGCGGGCTGGGCCGCAACTTTATGAACCCCGCGCTCGTGGGCCGCATCGTGCTGATGTTCTCGTTCACTGGCAGCATGACGAGCTATCCCGCGCCCTTCGCATGGCGCGGCGCGGACGCCGTGAGCTCCGCCACGCCGCTGGCGCAGACCGGCGCGTGGAGCTGGGCGAACTCCGTCCATCTCTTCCTCGGCGACCATCCCGGCGTGCTGGGCGAGACATGCGTGATCGCGCTCGCACTCGGCTTTGTTTATCTGCTCGTCCGCCGCGTCATCAAGCCGATCATCCCGCTCTGCTATCTCGGCTCGCTCGCGCTCTTTACATGGCTTTTCGGCGGCGCGCAGCCCCTGCTCAGCATCTTTATGGGCGGCGCGGTGCTCGGCGCGGTGTTTATGGCGACGGACTATGTTACGAGCCCCTTCACGAACTGGGGCAAGGTCATCTTCGGCGTCGGCTGCGGACTCATCACCGCCGCCATCCGCGTGTTCGGCAACTATGCCGAGGGCGTCACCTTCGCCATTTTGCTAATGAACATTCTGGTGCCCTACATCAATGACTGGACCCGCACCAAGCCGCTGGGAGGTGCCGCGAAATGAAAAAGGAAAGCGCTTGGAGCGCCATCGGCAAGCCCATCACGGTCCTCGCCGCGATCTGCATCGTCGTCGCGGCGCTGCTGGGTCTGACCCACGAGGCGACCGCCCCCATCATCGCCGAAAACGCCCGCATCGAGGCGGAGGCGGCGCGCGCCGCCGTTCTGGAAGGCGCGCAGGGCTTCGAGGAGATCGACTGCGACAAAGCCGCGCTCGGCATCACCGGCGCATGGCGCGAGGTGAGCGGACTTGGCTACGTCGTCACCGCCTCCGCCCGCGGCTACAAGGGCGACGTCGCCGTCACCGTCGGCTTCGACGGCGAGGGCAAAATCGTCGGGCTGCGCGCAGACGTCTCCACCGAAACGAGCGGCATCGGCTCGAAGGCGGGCGACGCGGCGTATTTAGACCGCTTCCTCGGTCTTGCCGACAGCTGCGGCGAGGTGGACACCATCACGAACGCGACCTATTCCTCCGCCGCCGTCCGTCAGGCGGTCGGTGCGGCGATGGCTGCCGTGAACGCCATTCGATGAAAGGAGGCGGGAAAAAACTATGAAACAAAGCAAGTGGAAAATTTTCACGAACGGCATTTTCAAGGAAAATCCCGTTCTCATCCTGCTGCTCGGCTGCTGCTCCGTGCTCGCCATCTCGGTCACGGTGTCCGGCGCGCTCGGCATGGGCGCGGCGCTGACCTTCGTGCTCGTCGGCTCCAACGTCGTCATCTCCCTGCTGCGGAAGATCATCCCCGACAAGGTGCGCATTCCCTGCTTCATCGTCGTCATCGCCACGTTCGTGACGCTCGTGGAGATGATCGTCGAGGCTTACCTGCCGGGGCTTTACCGCTCGCTCGGCATTTTCCTCGCACTCATCGTCGTCAACTGCATCGTGCTCGGCCGCGCGGAGATGTTCGCGAGCCGCCACGGTGTGGTCGACTCCCTGCTCGACGGGCTCGGCATGGGCGTCGGCTACACGGTCGTCATCGTCGGCATCGCGGTCGTCCGCGAACTGGTCGGCAGCGGCACGATCTACGGTCTGCGCATCATCCCGGAGGGCTATCAGATCGGCATCGTCGCCCAGACGCCCGGCGGATTTTTCTGTTTCGCCGCGGCGATGGCGCTGCTCGTCCGCTGCATGAATAAAAAAGGCAAAAAGTTTGACCCGCGCATCGGCTGCGACGGCAGCTGCGGCAACTGCGCGATGCACTGCGCCGAGGGCGAAAAGCCCGCCGACGCCGGAAAGGAGGACGCGGAATGAAAGCGCTGCTTATGATCGCCTTCACGATGATCTTCACGGAGAACTATGTCCTCGTCCAGTTCATCGCCATCTGCCCCTTCCTCGGCGTTTCACAGAAGCTCGATTCCAGCCTCGGCATGTCCGGCGCGGTCATCTTCGTCATGACGCTCGCCTCCGCCGCGACTTACTGCATTTACCGCTCGCTGATGGTCCCGCTCGGACTGGAATATCTCTCCACGATCATCTTCATCCTCGTCATCGCGGCGCTCGTCCAGTTTGTCGAGATCTTCCTGAAAAAATTCGTCAGACCGCTTTACAGCGCGCTCGGCATTTACCTGCCGCTCATCACGACGAACTGCGCCGTGCTTGCCGTGACGCTGCTGAACGTCACGAACGGCTACGCGGACGCCTCCGTAAGCTACGGCTGGGGTCTGCTGGAGTCCTGCGTCAACGGCTGCACTGCGGGCGTCGGCTTCGGACTCGCGCTCGTGCTGTTCTGCGGCGTGCGCCGCGCGATCGAGCGCGCCGAGCCGCCCCGGAGCTGGCGCGGGCTGCCGATCACCCTCGTCGCCGCCGCGCTGACGAGCATGACCTTTATGGGCTTCACCGGCATCGCCGACAAGCTCTTCGGTTAAGGGAGGAGGAAACGCTATGAGTCCTGTTCTGACCGCCGTTTTGCTCCTTGCCGCCATCGGCGCGGTCTGCGCCGTGCTGCTCGCTGTGGCGTCGAAGTATATGTCCGTCCCCGTGGACGAAAAATTCCCCGCCGTCCGGGAGTGCCTGCCCGGCGCGAACTGCGGCGCCTGCGGCTATGCCGGCTGCGACGGCTACGCTGCCGCCCTCGCAAGCGGGGAGGAGACCAAGACCAACAAGTGCATCGCCGGCGGCGCGGAGGTCGCCAAGGCGCTCGCGGACACGCTCGGCGTCGGCTTTGAGGACGTGGAGCGCAAAAACGCCTTCGTCCACTGCCGCGGAACTTGCGAGCGCAAGAGCGAGCTTCAGGGCGAGCACAGCTGCGCCGCGGCGAAGCTGCTCTTCTCCGGCGACCGTGCCTGCGCTTACGGCTGCCTCGGTTACGGCGACTGCGCCGCCGTCTGTCCGGAGGGCGCGATCGCCGTCGCCGGCGGCGTCGCCCGCGTCGACCCCGCGCGCTGCACCGGCTGCGGTCTCTGCACGAAGACCTGCCCGCAGCACATCATCGAGGTGCTGCCCGCCGCGGCGCGCCCGCTCGTCGCCTGCTCCAGCCATGACAGGGGACCCGCGGTGAAGAAGATCTGCGCCTCCGGCTGCATCGGCTGCTCGCTTTGCAGCAAAAAATGCCCCGCCGGGGCGATCCGCATGGAGCGGAACCTCCCCGTCATCGATTACGGTGTCTGCGTCGGCTGCGGCACCTGCATCGCCGCCTGCCCCTGCAAGGCGATTGCCGACTCCACCGCCTCGTGAAGCACACGCGGCGAAACGATCTGCTGCTCATTTCAGGGGCGCTGCTGCTCGCGGCGGCGCTCCTTTTTGTGCTGTGCCTGACGCGGCGGACCGGCGGCGAGGCGGTCGTCTCGATCGGCGGCGCGGAGTATTGCCGCCTGCCGCTCACCGTCGACGCGGAGCTCACGCTCCCCTGCGGCAACACGGTCACGGTGCGCGGCGGCGCGGTCTGCGTTTCGGACGCCGACTGCCCGGACCGTGTCTGCGTCCGCACCGGCTGGGTGCGCGCGGACGGGGAGACGATCGTCTGCCTGCCCCATCGCCTCGTGATCGAGGTCGCGGGCGGCGCGGCGGGCGGCACGGACGCAGAGACGGGCTGAGGGGGGCGTGAGGATGCGGACAAAAAAAATCGCGCTGCGCGCCCTGCTCGTCGCGCTCGCGCTGGTGCTGAGCTATCTGGAATCGCTGCTGCCGCCGCTCGCCCATATTGCGCCGGGGCTGAAGCTGGGGCTGCCGAATATCGCGGTCGTCTTCGCGCTCTACCGCCTCGGCGGGCGCGACGCGGCGGCGATCTCGCTGCTGCGCGTGGCGCTCGCGGCGCTGCTGTTCGGCAGCGCGCTGTCGCTGGCTTATTCCGCCGCGGGCGCGGCGGTGAGCCTTGCCGTGATGCTGCTCCTGCGCCGCAGCGGACGCTTCGGCTGCATGGGCGTCTCCGTCGCCGGCGCGCTGGCGCATAATCTGGCGCAGTTAGCGACCGCGGCGCTGCTGCTCGGAACGCGGCGGCTGCTCTGGTACCTCCCCGCGCTGCTGATCGGCGGAACGATAGCCGGAATCGCGGTCGGCGCCGCCGCCGCTCTGCTCGTGACGCGCGTGAAGCGATAGAAAAATCCCCGCCGGAAAAAGCGGCGGGGATTGACAATGGGTGAAACGGTGGCACAATAGAAAGAGTATTTTTCGGCAGGTATACGCCCCGCCGAAAAATAATTCAACTCTATTCGCGCCTGCGACGCGCCGAAGGCGCTAGTCCTTTAGGGCGGGCGCGAACTTAAGCAAGGCATTTCTTCGCCGTTTCCCAGCGAAAAGGTCCGGGTTTTCGGGCTTTTTCGCTTTTTTACTTGGTGCAAACGCCTGGGGGTGTTGACAAGCTTCCGAAAATGCCGGGTTCGGGAGGGTGCGGGCGTTTCCCCTTGGGAGACTTCTTTATTCCTCGCGCTCTCCGGTGAGCGCGCCGGTGGGGCAGACGCGGACGCAGGCTGGGGCGAGTCCGGCGGCTACGCGGGCGGCGCAGCCGTCGCATTTCTGCATTTTCCGGTCCGGACCGAAGCGCGGGGCGGCGACGGGGCAGACGGCGAGACAGCGGCGGCAGCCGACGCAGGCGGCGTTATCCCAGACCGTGAGCCCCTGCTCGTTTTTGCGCAGGCAATCGCGCGGACAGGCGGCGATGCAGGGCGCGTCGGCGCAGTGGAGGCAGCTTTCCGAACGGTAGCGGAAGCGCGGAGCGCACTCTATGACGCGGACGGCGCGCCACGCCGGGTCCCCGGCGGCGAGGTCGGCGTCGTGCTCGTCGAGACAGGCGACGACGCATGCGCCGCAGGCGGCGCAGCGGTGCTCGTCGAAATGAAAGCGGTAGTGCATCGGACGGTCAGCCCTCCTTTTTTGTGACGCGGCAGCGGAGCTGCTTATAGCCGGGGAAGCCCGTGTAGGGGTCTCGGTGGTCCGCCGGGATGAGACTGTTGACGTCCGCCTCGTCGTAGCCGTGGTACATATAGACCTCGCCGGGCGCGGCGGAGAGCGTCAGGTTTGCGCGGACGGAGATGGCGCGCAGCGGCGTGGCGAGCTCCACCATGTCGCCCTGCGCGATGCCGCGCGTAGCGGCGTCGGCGGGGTTTATATCCACGCTCGCCTCCGGGCGCAGCGAGCGCGGCCACGGGCAGGCGTGGAGCCGGGAGTGGAGCATGCCGGGGTTGCGCGCCCCGGCGCAGAGCGTGAGGTCAAATTCCGCGGCGTCCGCAGCGTCGAAGCTGTCGGCATAGACCGGCAGCGGGTCGAGCTCCGGGCGGCGGTAAGCGGCGATCGTCTCGCTGAATAGCTCGATCTTCCCCGTCGGCGTGGCGACGCCGCGTGCGAGGGCGGTGCCCCACTCATAGCCGCGCGCGTTCGGCGCGGGAACGGGGCGGTCCGCGCGGCGGAACGCCTCCCAGTCGGCGAGTCCGGAGGGCTCGAACAGCATCCAGCGCACGCAGGCGTCATAGCCGGCGCAGAGCAGCGGGTCGCCCAGCTCCAGCGCACGGGCGAGCCCGGCGAAGATCTCGGTGTCCGGGCGGCTTTCGTAAAGCGGCGGGATGACGGGCTGGGTGTAATACATAAATCTGTTCGCGTAGCATTTGACCTCCGCGCGCTCGAAGGAGGAGCAGGCGGGCAGCACGATGTCTGCGCTGCGGCAGCTCTCCGTCCAGAACAGGTCCGTCGCGACGATGAAGTCGAGCGAACGGAGCGCGCGCAGAAAGCGCGGGGAGTTCGGATACATCTTGTGGTTGACGCCCGCGAGCAGCGCGGCGCGGATGGGGTAAGGCGCGCCGGACTCGATCTGCTCCGCGAGCGAGATCGCCTGTCCCTCGTGCATCATCTCGGCAAAGAGCGGGTAGTCGGGGAGCCCGACAGCGGGCTTTGCCGTTTTGGGCTGCACGTCCGCGGTAAATTCCGCCTCGCGGGAGGTGAAGCCGCCGGGCGTGTTGCAGAAGGTCGCCGCGCCGAGCGCCGGGCGGAGCGTGCCGGGGCGGTCGAACTGACCGCAGACGGCGGCGAGACTCATCAGCGCGCGGGAGGCGTTGAAGCCGTTTTTCCGGTGGGTGAGCCCCGTGCCGGTCATGATCGCGGCGGGCTTCGTGCGGGCGAAAAGCTCCGCTGCCTCGCGTATCAGCGCCGCCGGGACGCCCGTAATACGCTCGCCCTCCGCGAGGGAAAAGCGCGAGACATATTCGCGGTAAGGCGCGAAGCCGTGGACATATTTCTCGATAAAATCAAAGTCCGCGAGCCCGCTTTCGATGATATGGTTCGCCATCGCCGCGGCGAGGGCGGCGTCCGTCCCCAGCCGGGGGCGGAGGTAGAGGTCCGCGAGCTGCTCGCTCGCCGGACCGCGCCGCGGGTCGACGACGACGATTTTCCCGCCGCGCGCCTTCAGCGCAAAGAGCGCGGTCGTCTGGTGGATGTTTTTGTTGAAGGGGTCGCTGCCCCAGATGAAAAGCGCGGCGGCGTTCTGGAGGTCCGGCATCGTCGCGTGTCCGAAAACGCAGCGCGACGCCAAGATCGCCGACCACCAGCAGGAGCTCGATTCCGTCAGAAAGTTGGGGCTGCCGAAGTCGTAAGCCAGCCGCTGCAAAAACGGGCGGTACCACTTGCCGTAGCCGCTTAGAAACACGGTCGACTCCGCGCCGGAGCGCGCTTTGGCGGCATTGAGTCCCGCCGCGGCGAGCGCGAGCGCTTCGTCCCAGCCGATGGGCTCGAACTCGCCGCTGCCGCGCGCGCCGACGCGGCGCATCGGCGTTTGGATGCGGTCCGGACGCAGAACATATTGCCGCCCGGACGCGCCCTTGGGGCAGAGCGCGCCGCGGTTCGGCGGAAAGCCGGGCGTGCCCTCGAGCTTCAGCAGCTCGCCGTTTTTCACATAGACGTCCACCCCGCAGTGGACGCCGGGGGTGCAGATATCGCAGAGCGTATGGCGCACCTCCACGCCGTCAACGCCGGGGAGCTTGGGCTGTGCGTTTTTCATAGTCAAGTACCTCTCATAGCTGCTGCCGCTATCATACTCCATTCCTCGCTCCGTGTCAAGGGCTTGACGGAAAGAAACAGCACTTTTCAAAGAGGGTTTTTTCTGATATACTGGGCGCAGAAAAACTTTTTCCGAAAGGAGCGAACCAACCCATGACAAAGCAAGTGCACGATCTGCGCAGCGCGCTGGCGCTGCTGGAGGCGATGCCGGGCGAGCTCGTAAAAACGCAGATCCCGGTGGACCTCACGGCGGAGCTTGCCGGTGTCTACCGCCGCGTCGGTGCGGGCGGAACGGTAAGGCGGCCGACGCGCGTGAACGGACCGGCGATGCTGTTTGAGAACATCGCCGACCACCCCGGCGCGCGGGTGGCGATCGGCGTGCTCGGAAGCCGGGCGCGCTGCGCGGCGTTTTTCGGCTGCGGGCAGTATGAGCTGCCGCGCGTCATCCGCGCGTGCGTGGACCATCCCGTCGCGCCGGTGCTGGCGGAGGGTCCTGCGCCCTGCCAGCAGCGCGTTTACCGTGCGGGCGACCCCGGCTTTGACCTTCGCCGCATCCTGCCGATTTCGACGAACACGCCGGTGGACGCGGGACCGTTCATCACCATGGGTCTCTGCTACGCCGCACACCCGGACACCGGACGCTTCGACGCGACGATCCACCGTCTCTGCGTGCAGGGACCGGATGAGCTCTCGATCTTTCTCCAGCCCGGCTCGCGCCACATCGGCGCGATGGCGGAGCGCGCGAGCGAGTTGGGGCAGCCGCTGCCGATCTCCGTGTCCATCGGGCTGGACCCCGCGGCGTATATTCTCTCCTGCTTCGAGCCGCCGACGACGCCGCTCGGCTGCGACGAGCTTGCCATCGCGGGTGCGCTGCGCGGCGCTCCGGTGGAGCTCGTCCGCTGCGTCAGCGTGGACTGCCGCGCAATCGCGAACGCGGAATTCGTCATCGAGGGCGAAATTCTGCCCGGCGTGCGCGTGCGGGAGGACCAGCACACGGACACGGGCTTCGCCATGCCGGAGTTCCCCGGCTATAACGGTCGCGCGAGCAGCGAGGCGTGGGTCCTGCGCGTCAAGGCGGTGACGAGCCGGGAGAATCCCATCATGCAGACCTGCATCGGTCCGAGCGAGGAGCACGTCAATATGGCGGGGCTGCCGACCGAGGCGTCCATCTTCGGGCTCATCGAGCAGGCGATGCCCGGCAAGCTGACCGGCATTTACGCCCACCGGAGCGGCGGCGGAAAATATATGGCGGTGCTCCAGTTCAAAAAAAGCTGCCCCGCGGACGAGGGGCGGCAGCGTCAGGCGGCGCTGCTGGCGTTCTCAGCGTTCCCGGAGCTCAAGCATGTCATTTTGGTGGACGAGGACGTCGACATTCACGACACGGACGACGTGCTCTGGGCGATGAACACGCGCTTTCAGGGCGACCGGGACATTATCCCCATCCCCGGCGTCCGCTGCCACCCGCTGGACCCCTCCAGCGGTCCGGAGTATTCCCCCAGCATTCCCGACCGCGGCGTCTCCTGCAA
>CALJDB010000019.1 GCA_938023775.1 uncultured Clostridia bacterium | reverse complement strand
CGTTTTCGTCGTTGTAACCGCTTACACCCTCTTCGGCGGCGGGAAGGGCTATGACTTTTCCCTCGAAAACGAGACGCTGACCGTCAGCGGTCCGGAGGAATACAGCTTCTCCGTACCCTTCGCGGACATCGCAGACGTCGCGCTCGCGGAGGATTTTGACCCCGGCCTCTGCGTCTCCGGCGGCAGCAGCCGCAAGTATAACTGGGGCACTTGGGAAAACGCCGCCTTCGGGGAGTATCAGCTCTGCATGCTCGCGAAGCTCTCCGACTGCGTCGTCGTAACGGCGGCGGACGGGGCGCACTATGTCTTCAACATCGAAAGCGACCGCACCACGGCGGAATTTGCCTCCTCGTTCCGGGAGTATCTGGACACGCTGGCGGCGGAAAAGGAGTAATATCAAAATGGAATCTGCAAAACAGCGCTTTCTGCGCTATGTCAAGGTTTGGACAACGTCGGACGAGTCCAGCAGGACCTCGCCCTCCACGGAGCGGCAGAAAGACCTCGGACGCCTTTTGGAGTCGGAGCTCGCCGCGCTCGGTATGCGGGACGTTCACATGGACTCCTGCGGCAACGTGATCGCGACGCTGCCCGCCGCCCCCGGCTGCGAGGGCGCGCCGAAGATCGCGCTCATCGCGCATGTGGACACCTCGCCGGACGCGCCGGGCGAGGGCGTAAGCCCCCGTATCGTGCGCTATGAGGGCGGCGAGCTGCCGCTCGGCTCTGGCGTTTCCCTGACCCCGGCGCTCTGCCGCGGGTTGGAGGCGCACGTCGGCAACGAGCTCATCGTCACGGACGGCTCCACCTTGCTCGGCGCGGACGACAAGGCGGGCGTCGCAGAGATCATGGCGGCGGCGGAGGCGCTGGTCGAAACCGGCGCGAAGCACGGCGAGCTGCGCATCGTGTTCACGACGGACGAGGAGATCGGCTGCGGCGTGGACGGGCTCAGCGTGCCGGAGCTCGGCTGCGACTGGGGCTACACCGTGGACGGCGGTCCGCTCGGCGAGATCGAGTATGAAAACTTCAATGCCGCCGGCGCGGTCGTGACGGTCCATGGCGTCGGCGTCCACCCCGGCGACGCGAAGGACGTGATGGTCAACGCCGCGACCGTCGCAATGGAGCTCCACGCCCTGCTCCCGGCGGACGAGGTGCCGGAGAAGACGAGCGGCTACGAGGGATTTTTCCATCTGCACGATATGCGCGGCTGCTGCACGGAGGCGGTGCTCGAATACATCATCCGCGACCACGACCGCCCGCGCTTTGAGCAGCGCAAGGCGCTTCTCCGCGCCGCGGCGGACGCGATCAACGCGAAATACGGTCCCGGCACCGCCGAGGCGGACATCCGCGACACTTACTACAATATGAAGGAGAAGATCGAGCCGCACATGCAGCTCATCAACCGCGCCGAGGCGGCGTTCCGCGCAAATGGCATCGAGCCGCGCTGCGTCCCCATCCGCGGCGGCACGGACGGCGCGCGCCTATCTTGGGACGGGCTGCCCTGCCCCAACCTCTCCACCGGCGGATATAATTACCACAGCGTCCGCGAGTGGATCCCGGCAGAGAGCCTCGACGCCATGGCGCGCGTGCTCGTGACGCTCGCGGAGGGCTTTGCGGAATGAGGGCGCTCGAAGTGCGCAGCGCGCGGCTCGTTCTCCGTCCGCGGACGGAGGAGGAAATGCGCGCCCTGCGCGACGCGGAGCCCGACCCGGAGGACCGCAAGGCTTACGGCGAGATGCTGGAGCTGATGCGCGATAAGCCGGAGACGGCGGAGTGGGCATGCGACTGGCGCGTCTCCCTGCCGGACGGCACGGTGATCGGCGGCATCGGCTTCAAGGGCGCGCCGGACGCGGACGGCAGCGTGGAGATCGGCTACGCCACGCTCCCCGCCCACCGCCGCCGGGGCTACGCCGCGGAGTACACCGCCGCGCTGAGCCGCTGGGCGCTCGCCCAGCCGGGCGTGAAGCGCGTCCTCGCCCAGACGGAGCCGGACAACGTCGCAAGTCAGCGGACCCTCGCCCGCTGCGGATTTGTACCCTGTGGATTGGGGGAGGAAGGACCGATGTTCGCGCTGAAAGACCGAGATCAAAAATAAGGAGAATTTCCCATGCCAAAATGGACACCCGCCCCGGACGGGGCGCTTCGCTGCGGGGCGGCGCGCGAGTGCGTCACGCCGCCGGAGGCGCTTCTGCCGCGGCTTTACGGACTGATGAACCAGCGCTTCGGCGGCGTGCGGGACGCGCTTTTTGTCCGCGCGCTCGCGGTCGAGAGCGGCGGCGAGCGGCTGCTCTGGCTCTCGTTTGACTTTGACAAGGCGCCCTGCCCCGCCGCCTGGCTCCCGGAGCTCTGCGCGCGCTTTGATCTGCCGGAGCGCGCGGTGTTTTACACCGCGATCCACTGCCACTCCGCGCCGCTCACGGACGAGCGGCCCTACGACGGTCCGAACGCCAAGGCGAAAAAGAGCCCGGACCAGCGCGCGGCGGCGGACGAATATGAGCGCATCATCCACGACGCCCTGTTCGCCGCGGCGGACCGCGCCGTCGCCGCGCTGCGCCCGGCGCGCTGCGGCTATGCCGCCGGGGACTGTCTGCTCGGCGTGAATCGCAACTTTGACTACGCGGACGGCTGCGCCGTCGGCTTCAACCCCGCCGGGGACGCCGACCGCCGGCAGCACATCTTCGGCTTTGCCGACGCGGAGACGGGCGCGCCGATCGCCTATCTCGTGAACTTCGCCGTCCACAACACGGTGCTGCACGCGAACACGCTCGCCGGCGGCGCCCTCGCCGTTTCGCCGGACCTCGGCGGCTGCTTTGCTCAGCTTCTGGAGGCGCGCAGCCCCGGCGCAGTGGCGCTCTGGACCAGCGGCGCGGCGGGTGACGTGAACCCCGTGATGATGACGGAGCTGAGCTGGCCCGATCCCGCGGACGGGCGGCTTTGCAGCGGCATTCTGGCGCGGGAGGCACAGGAGCAGGTCATGCAGGTCATGCTCGGACGCTACGCCGCGGCGACGCTGCCGCTCGCGGACGCGCTGCGCTTCGACTGCGAGCGCCCCGCGCTGCGCAGCGCGCTCGGCTGGGTCCGCGTGCCGGGGCGCGGGGAGGAATACGCCCTGCGCGTCCACGCGCTGCGGCTCGGCGACGCGGTGTTCTTCGGCTTCAGCGGTGAGCTCTACACCTCCTTCGCCCGCCAGATCCAGTGCCTCTCCCCCTACCCCGTCACCGTCTGCGTCAACCATGACGCGACCTTCCTCAGCAACGCCGACTACATCCTGGACGACGACGCCTGCGCCCGCGGCGCGCTCGGCTACGACCACTCCTTCCTCCTCCCCGGCAAGCTCGCCCCCGCGGTCGACAAGATCGTTCCGGAGCTTTTGGGGGAATTGGAGTAAAAAAAATCAACGCGGCGCAGCCGCACAATTTAAAGGCCTCCCTGTGCAAGGGAGGCTGTCAGCCGAAGGCTGACTGGAGGGTTGTAAGCTTCCGGAATTGCCGAACTTGACGTTTTCGGCAGCTTAGTAACAACCCCTCAGTCGCGCTTCGCGCGCCAGCTCCCCTTGCACTTTGGGAGCCTTGAAAGGGTGCCGCTTCGCGGCAATATTTTGCGACCGCCCTGCCTTTCGGCAGGGCGGTCATTCGCTTTTTTATATCTTGCTCCCCTTCGGGATCACCAGCGGGAGCTTTTCGTTTCCGGAGAGGTAGAGCCCCTGCGAGACAGTGACGTTTTTGTCCGCCACGGCGCAGCGGAGGGTGCTGCCCTCACCGATGACGCAGTCGTTGAGCACGACGCAGCGGCGCAGCGCGCTGCCCGCGCCGATGCGGACGCCGGGGAACACGACGCACTCGTCCACCTCGCCCTCGATGCGGCAGCCGTCCGCCACAAGGGAGGAGTGCACACGCGCGCCGTCGCCGTAATAGGTGCTGACGTCGCTGCGGGCACGGGTGGCGACGCGGCGGTCCGCCGGGAAGAGCTGGGCGCGGTTTTCCGCGCAGAGCATGTCCATGTTCGCCTCGTAAAAATCCTGCACGCTCGTGATGTGGCGCGCGTAGCCGTCGTGGAGGTAAACGCCGACGCGCCAGCCTTGGTCCATCGCGCGGCGCAGCGCGTCGCGGTGGAAGTGGAGCTTGCCGTGGACATGGCACCACTCGACCATCTCAAGCAGCCTCTCGCGGCGCATAACGTAAGTCTCCAGCGAGCTGAGACCCTCGCCCTCGCTCTGGCGGCAGAGCAGCTCCGCGGCGCCGCCGTCCGCTCCGAGGATGAAGCTGTGGTGGACGCCGGGGAGCGTCCGCTCCGTGCAGACGGCGGTAATGTCCGCGCCGGAGGCGAGGTGAGTCTCGATCACGGCGCGCATATCCACGTTGGCGCAGAGGTCGCCGCGGGTCAGGAGAACATATTCCTCGCGGATCTCGTGCAGATGGGTGCTGACGGCGTCCAGCGCCTCCATGCAGCCGCCGTAGACGCCCTTTCCGGCGTCCCAGAGACCGTAAGGCGGCAGAAGATGCAGCCCGCCGTCCGTGCGGGACATGTTCCAAGGCCGCCCGCCGCCGAGATGCTCCATCAGCGAGAGATAGCCGCGCTGCATGATGACGCCCACGTTGAAAACGCCGGCGTTCATCAGCCCGGACATCGCAAAGTCGATGAGCCGGTAGCGGCCGCAGAAGGGCAGCGACGCGCCGGTGCGCTCGCGTCCGAGCTCGCCGAGGGCGGGAAAGGCGTGGTAAGCGTAAACGATGCCGTAAACGTTTTTCATGCCTGCGCCTCCTCTCCGGTATAGACCATGCTGCCCGCGGGAACCGTTTTTCCCGCGGGGATCGCGCAGTCGGGACCGCAGGTCGCGACGCTCCAGCCCTCGCTGCCGTCCGGCGCGGAGCCGACGGCGGCGTTTTCGCCGATCTCCGCCCCCTCGCCCAGAATGGCGTATTCCACGGCTGCGCCCGCGCGCACGGTCACGCCGGGCATCAGGATGCTGTAACGCACTAAAGCCCCCGCCTCGACGGTCACGCCGTTGGAGAGCACGGAGTTTTCCACCCTGCCGTAGATCTCGCAGCCCTCGGTGACGATGCTGTGGGCAATCTGCGCCTCCGGACCGACATACTGCGGCACGGAGCGCGGGGAGTTGGCGCGGATGGGCCAGCTGCGGTCATAGAGGTCCAGCAGGCTCGGCGAGAGCAGGTCCATATTCGCATCCCAGAAGCTGCCGATGGTGCCGACGTCGCGCCAGTAGCCCTCGAAATGATAGGGGAACAGCCGCTCGCCGGCGGCGAGCATCTCCGGGATGATGTTCTTGCCGAAGTCGTTTTCGGACGCCGGGTCCGCCGCGTCCGCGACGAGGTAGCGGCGCAGCGTTTTCCATGTGAAGATATAGATGCCCATGCTGGCAAGGTCGCTGTCCGGGTGCTTCGGCTTTTCCGTAAAGCGGCAGATCGCGCCGGTATCGTCGAGCGTCATGATCCCGAAGCGGCTCGCGTCCGCCATCGGAACGCGCAGCACGGCGATGGTGCAGTCGGCGCGGTTTCGCTTATGGGTGGCGAGCATGTCCGCGTAGTCCATCTTGTAGATATGGTCGCCGGAGAGAATCAGGACATACTCCGGGTCGAAACTGTCCACAAAGTCCATATTCTGATAAATGGCGTCCGCCGTACCGCGGAACCACTGGCCTCGGTCCCCCGCGGTCTGGTAAGGCGGCAGGATGAAGGTCCCGCCCTCCGAGCTGTCGAGGTCCCACGCCGTGCCGGGTCCGATGTAGCTGTTGAGCTGCAAGGGCTTATACTGGGTCAGGACGCCGACGGTGTCGATGCCGGAGTTGGCGCAGTTGGAGAGCGGAAAGTCGATGATACGGTATTTCCCACCGAAGGAGAGACCGGGCTTTGCGTTGTCCCTCGTGAGGGCGTAGAGCCGGGAGCCCT
>CALJDB010000018.1 GCA_938023775.1 uncultured Clostridia bacterium | reverse complement strand
ACGCTTATTATACAATGTTTTATACGTCTTTACAACAAAAATCGCAAATGTTATTTTACCGCGTAGCTCGTCCGCTCCGGGGCGTAATCGTCGGTGACGGGGAGGATGCGGTCGGCGGCGTCCGTGTAGGGCGTCAGGGCGGCGAGCGCGGGCTGATAGCTCTCGCCGGCGAGAAAGCCGACGCGGTCGAAGGCTTTGAAGAAGACGGGGAGGTCCTGCCCGATCGTCTCGCTCTCGCCGCTTACCAGCGCGTCCGTTTCGACGAGCGCGGAGAGGCGGACACCGAGAGAGTCCGCCTGCTCGCGCAGATAAAGCGCGAGGGAGGAGACGGCGCTCGCGCGGTCGGGCGTCAGCGTCATGGGCTGGGAAAACGCGATGTTCTCCCCCTCCGGGCAGTAGATGCCGGAGAGCAGGATCTCGTCAAAGCCGAGGTCCGTGAGCTCCGCGATCAGGTCCGTGAGATAGCCGCGCGTCACCTCGCTGTAGGGGTCGAGCCACGCGGTGCCGCTCGCGGTGTAAGCGCTGCCGGTGACGGCGTTTTTGAGCGCCGCGGGCGCGTTGCGCACCGCCATGGCGGAGTCCGTCAGGCAGCCGAGCTCCGCGATGAGGTAAACGCCGCGGGCTTTGAATTTTTCCGCGTAAGACTTCAGGTCGAGCGAGCCGTTGACATTATAGCTCGCGGCGAGGGGGAGGGACGAGGTGTAGCGCAGGTAGCCGTCCGGACCCTTGAGCTGAAGGACGAGGGCGTTGAAGTCGCCGAGACCGGAGAGGTAAAAGTCCAGATTCTGCGCCGTGACCTCCGAGGTGGGGACGTAGACCGCGCGGACGGCGGGCGTGTCCTGCCCGGCGGTGGTCTCCACGCCGGAATAGTCCGTCTTGTCCACGACGATCTCCACGTCGATGCGCGGCAGGTCCGCCGCACCGGGGCTGTTCGGCTCCGAGGGCGTCAGCGTTTCCCGCTCCGAGGGCAGCACAAGGCGCACGCCGTCCTTGTCGTAGACAAGATAGGTCTGGAGGTGGTAAAACATCCAGACCGTGAGCAGCAGGAGCAGTGCGAGCGTGCTCACGAGCAGCGTGATGAGCCAGCTGTATTTTCTTTTTCCGCGGTAAACGGTCTTTGGTCTTGGCATAAAAGCGCGCCCTTTCGGTGCTTTTTGTTACTTCTCCAGATCGGCGATGAGACCGATGCGGCGGGCGTGGCGTCCGCCCTCGAACTCGGTGGTGAGGAAGGTGTCCATGATCTTCTCCGCGAGACCTTCGCCGAGGACGCGCGCGCCGAGAGCGAGAATGTTGGCGTCATTGTGGCGGCGGGTCAGCTCCGCGCTGTAGCAGTCGCCGCAGAGGGCGCAGCGGATGCCGCGGATCTTGTTCGCCGCCATGGACATGCCGATGCCCGTGCCACAGATGAGGATGCCGCGCTCCGCCTCGCCGCCGGCGACGGCGCGCGCCACCGCCTCGGCGTAAATGGGATAGTCGCAGCTTTCCTCGCTGTAGGTGCCGTAATCCTTATACTCCAGACCGAGGTCCGTGAGGTGCTTCATAAGCTGCTGCTTCAGGGCGTAGCCGCCGTGGTCAGAACCGATCGCGATCATATCAGAATGTTCTCCTTTTTGTCTCTTTTTTTA
>CALJDB010000017.1 GCA_938023775.1 uncultured Clostridia bacterium | reverse complement strand
CATCACTGTAACCGAAATTTTCGGGCTTGTCAACCGGTTTCGGCGCTTTTTGCGTTTTTTGGTGACAACGCAGAAAGCGCCGCTTATTTTTCGACCCTCTTCGTCCAAATTCACAATGTGTTCACACTTTGCCGCCGAGCGCCGCCGCGCCGATGATCCCGGCGTCGTTGCCGAGGGCTGCGGGCAGGATGGGCGGCAGCAGCGCCGCGTCGCGGACGAAAAAGTGCGCCGCGGCATAAGCGCGCACGGGCGCGAGCAGCGCCTCCCCCGCCCCGGCGACGCCGCCGCCGAGCAGGATCACCTCCGGGAAAAGCGCGTTCATCAGATTGACGAGCCCGATGCCGACATACTCCGCGTAGCGCGCAGTGACGGCGCAAGCCGCGGCGTCGCCCGCGGCGGCAGCGGCATAGATGCTGCGCCCGTCGAGCTTATCTGTGCGCGCGAGCGCGCTCTCCGGGTGGGCGGCAGCGGCGGCGCGCGCCTGCCGGATGAGCGCCGTGGCGGAGGCGTAAGCCTCCCAGCAGCCGCGCTCTCCGCAGGAGCATGCCTCGCCGTCCATGGCGATGCACATGTGTCCGAACTCGCCGCCGAGCGTCCGGTGACCGGAGAAAATTTTCCCGCCGATGACGAGCCCGCCGCCGACGCCGGTGCCCAGCGTGATGAGCAGCGCGCTGCCGCAGCCGCGGGCGGCTCCGGCGACGACCTCGCCCAGCGCGGCGCAGTCCGCGTCGTTGCCGACGAAGGCGGGCAGCCCCGTCCGCTCGCGGAGCAGGGCGCAGAGCGGCACGCTCTCCCAACCGAGGTTATGCGCGTTGCGCACAACGCCGTTTTCCATATCGCAGTTGCCCGGCGAGCCGACGCCGACCGCCGTGCAGTCGGCAAGCGCCGCGCCCGCCGCGTCCAGCGCGAGCGCGACACTGCGCACGATATCTTCCGCCACGCCAGACGCGCCGCGGGACGGGTCCGTCGGCACCGAGGCGCGCCCGACAATGCGCTGCGCGCCGTCAACGACGCCGACCGCGATGTTCGTTCCGCCAAGGTCCACACCGATCCGATAACTCATAAGCTTTCCCCTCCGCCTGTTTTTTCTGGGACCAGTATAGTGGGTTTGGAGGGAAATTGCAAGGGTGTTTGTGCGTCCGCGGGCGGCGCGGGGAACAGAAAAACTTGAACGCGCCTGCGGGCGCTAAAATTAAAACTGTTTCGCGTCCTGCGGACGCGACCTTCTTTCCCCCTGTGCCCTAAAGGACTAGCGCCTTCGGCGCGTCGGGGACAG
>CALJDB010000016.1 GCA_938023775.1 uncultured Clostridia bacterium | reverse complement strand
TGATAGTAAGGCTTAAGAAGGTAAAACGTGATAGCTTAAAATAAATTCAAGTTTGTCGGGTAAATAGCAAACCCAGCCGAGCCAGTCAACGGTCAAGATGAACGGCGCATATGCGCAGCCGTTGACAGCCCCGCCCGCCTTTGCTGGTAGGCAATCAAGGGGCGACAGCAAGAAGTGCCACCGCCCCGCACTATTATTCAGAAAGGGGAATTTCCATGACCGACCAGATAGCCTATCAAGAATATATCCAGCGCAGGTACAACGCCTTTTGCAAGACTGTTATCCGCTGTGCCGCCTTGGACAAGATTTTGAAGCTTAAACGGCAATGGGAACGGCAAGTTTCCCTTGACTATCTGATGAACGAGAAGTTTGTCCAGTTTGCCGCGTCGGAGCCGGACGAGGAATACCCATTTACCGTCTGCGGTCAGACCGTCCTGCTCTGCAACGCCGCCCTTGCCGACGCGATCTCTGTTTTGCCGGAGCAGACGCGGGAAGAAATCCTGCGCTATTACTTTCTGCGCCAGCCGCAGCGCGTGATCGGCGCGTGTATTGGCCGGTCACGCAGCACAGCGGGGCGGCATATCCAGCTTGCCTTGCAGCGGCTACGCGAAGAAATGGGGGTGAGCCGGTATGAGTAGACTTCTCCCCTATGAAACAATCCTCAAAGCCCGTGAGGGCGACCCAGAAGCCGTGAACGCTGTCCTGCTCCACTACGCCGGATATATCCGCTATTTCTCAAAAGTGAACGGGCAGGTCAACGCCGAGGTGGAGGACTATGTAAAGCAGCGGTTAATTGACTGTCAATTCAAGTTCCGGCTTGACGAACCACCGGACAAGTCATAAAAACTGAATACCAGCCGCCACCGACGCGGCCAGCGAAAGCAGTAAGTCTTGAAAAAGATTTACTGCTTTTTTTGTTGTCCGGCTCCGCTCCCGGCCATTTTGCCCCCTGCCGGTTGTAGTAGTAAGCGAGGAGGGAATTTTTCTGCCCTGGTGTTTGGCATTTGGAGCATTTACCCGTAGTAGAGGGCAAAGAGAAAGGATTTCTCCAACACCGGGTAGAAACCACTGCGTCCGGTGTCATTTTAGCGAAAGCGGGCAGGAATGCCCTTTACAGGATTAGTAGTAGCAGAAAAAGAGAAACAAACTTTTGTGGTTGCAGTTTTCCAAAAAAGTGGCGGACGGAAGTGAGAGAAAGTTTGCAGTCACGGAGAGCAAGTTTCTACCACGGTGCCAAAATCCGCAATTCTGCGGTTTTGCCCCTCGCGGGAAACTTGTTGGGGAGTGCCTTCCCCAAACCCTGCTATGGCGGCTTGCGCCGCAAAAATATTTCCGTCCGGCAGGCCATTTTTTTGCGAGAACTGCCCCGGAAATACCTAACAGACCAGCCTATTTTTTGTGATAAGTGAAAGGAGGTTTACAGCCTATGCCGAAGCGATACAACACACCCCACCGCAGCCGCGTTGTGAAAACCCGGCTGTCCGAAGAAGAATACGCCGACTTCACAGCGCGGCTTGCGCCCTATGGTATCAGCCAGTCCGAATTTCTCCGGCAGGCGATACGGCGGGCGACTATACGCCCCGTAATCCATGTGTCGGCGGTCAATGATGAACTGCTCTCCGCTGTTGGAAAGCTGGCCGCCGAGTATGGCAAGATTGGCGGCAACCTCAACCAGATTGCCCGGTATCTGAACGAGTACGGCGTACCCTATAACGCGCTGTCCAGCGAGGTACGCGCCGCCATAGCCGACCTTGCCGCCCTCAAGTATGAAGTCCTCAAGAAAGTAGGTGACGCAGTTGGCAACACTCAAGCATATCAACTCTAAAAACGCCGACTACGGAGCCGCCGAACAATACCTGCTGTTTGAGCATGACGAGTTTACCATGAAGCCTGTCCTTGATGAAACCGGCAGGCTTATCCCCCGCGAGGACTACCGGCTGTCCACGCTGAACTGCGGCGGGGAGGATTTTGCCGTTGCCTGTATGCGGGCAAATCTCCGCTATGAGAAGAACCAGCGGCGGGAAGATGTGAAAAGCCACCACTATATCATCAGCTTTGACCCACGGGACGGCCCGGACAACGGCTTGACCGTAGACCGGGCGCAGGAGTTGGGCGAGAAGTTTTGCGCCGAGCATTTCTCCGGCCACCAAGCCCTTGTATGCACCCACCCGGACGGGCATAACCACAGCGGAAATATCCATGTGCATATCGTCATTAACAGCCTGCGGATTGAGGAAGTGCCGTTCCTGCCCTACATGGACAGGCCAGCCGACACGAAAGCCGGTTGCAAGCACCGCTGTACCGACGCGGCCTTGCGCTACTTCAAGTCCGAAGTCATGGAGATGTGCCACCGGGAGGGGCTTTACCAAATCGACCTCTTGAACGGCAGCAAGAACCGCGTCACAGACCGGGAGTATTGGGCGCAGAAAAAGGGACAGGCCGCACTGGACAGGCAGAACGCCCCCATGATTGCAGGCGGTATCACGCCCCGGCAGACCAAGTTTGAAACGAACAAGGAGAAGCTGCGGCAGACCATACGCGCCGCGCTGTCTACAGCGGCCTCATTCGAGGACTTTTCCTCTCTGCTGCTGCGGGAGGGCGTGGCCGTCAAGGAGAGCCGGGGGCGGCTTTCCTACCTTACGCCGGACAGGACAAAGCCCATTACCGCCCGGAAGCTGGGTGACGACTTTGACCGCGCCGCTGTCCTTGCCGTTTTGGAGCAGAACGCCGCCAGAGCCACAGAAAAGGCCGCGGCCATACTCGAATACCCCCGGCGTGGGAAAACCGGCATACAGCCCACAAAAGCCCCTCAAACCGCCCCGAAACAGGACGGTGTGCAGCGGCTTGTGGACATTGAGCAGAAGAAAGCCGAGGGCAAAGGCCGGGGCTATGAACGCTGGGCGACCATGCACAACCTCAAACAAATGGCCGCGACGCTGAATGTGTATCAGGAATACGGCTTCACTTCCCCGGAGCAGTTAGAAGCCGCCGTTGATACCGCCTATCAGGAAATGCGCCAGACCAGCGGCAAGCTGAAAGTACTGGAAACGAAGCTGCAAGGGAAAAAGGAGTTGCAGCGGCAGGTACTTGCCTACGCCAAGACCAAGCCCGCCCGCGACGGGCTGAAAGCGCAGAAATCCGAGAAAGCCCGCGCCGCATACCGGCAGGCACATGAGAGCGATTTTATCATAGCCGACGCAGCCGCCCGGTATTTCCGAGAGCATGGCATTACCAAGCTGCCCGCCCGGAAAGCGTTGCAGGACGAGATCGAGCAGCTTGTTTCCAAGAAATCCAGCCTGTATAACACCTACCACGAACAGAAGCAGCGGTACACGGAGTTGCAGACCGTCAAGCGGAACATCGACCAGATTTTGCGCCGGAGCGAGCCGCACCGCAGAAAGGAGCAGAGCCATGAGCGATAAGCTGCCCCGCATGGACTACCGCCAGCACCGGCGGGCGCGGCGGCTGGTGCATGAGTGCTGTAACTACGACGGGGGGAACTGCCTGCTGTTAGATGACGGGGAGCCTTGCGTGTGTGTCCAGAGCATTTCCCTTTCTCTCATGTGCCGGTGGTTCCGTGTGGCTGTCCTGCCCCTTGACGGGGAACTGGCCGCCGCCCTCTTGTATCGGGGGAGCCGGAAACGATGTGCCGTCTGCGGCGCGGCCTTTGTCCCCAAGTCAAACCGGGGAAAATACTGCCCGGACTGCGCCGGACGGCGCTTAAAGCGCGAGGCGCTCGCCGTCACGGTCGGCGGGCTGAACATTATGGAGTTCACGGAGCTCAGCGTGGAAAACGAGCTTGCGTTTATCAACGATCTGCACCTTGAAGGGCAGAAGCTGATGATCGCGGGCCAGATCCTGAAGGAGATCCGCTCCCGGCTGGAGTTTCTCTCCAGCGTCGGGCTCTCTTACCTGACGCTCTCGCGCGCCGCGGCGACGCTGAGCGGCGGCGAGGCGCAGCGCATCCGCCTTGCGACCCAGATCGGGTCGAGTCTGATGGGCGTGCTCTATATCCTCGACGAGCCCTCCATCGGTCTGCACCAGCGCGACAATGCGAAGCTGATCGCAACGCTCAAGCACCTGCGCGATATTGGCAACACCCTCATCGTCGTCGAGCACGACACGGACACCATGTATGCTGCGGACCATATTATCGACATCGGTCCCGGCGCGGGCGTCCACGGCGGCGAGCTCGTCGGGCAGGGCACCGTGGCGGACATCTGCGCGAGCCCGCGCAGCGTCACGGGCGACTATCTGAGCGGCAGGAAAAAGATCCCCGTCCCGCCCTCCCGCCGGAGCGGAACCGGAAAATTCCTCATCGTCCGCGGCGCGGCGGAGAATAACCTCAAAAACATCGACGCGCGCTTCCCGCTCGGCGTGTTCACCTGCGTCACCGGCGTTTCCGGCAGCGGCAAGAGCAGCCTTGTGAATGAAATTCTCTATAAAACGCTCGCCTCGCGTTTAAACCGCATGAAGGTCCGCCCCGGCAAGTGCGCCGGTGTGGACGGGTTGGAGAACGTGGACAAGGTCATCGCCATCGACCAAAGCCCGATCGGGCGCTCCCCGCGCTCCAATCCCGCGACCTATACCGGCATGTTCAACGACATCCGCGACCTCTTTGCCGAGAGCAACGACGCCAAGCTCCGCGGCTACGGTCCCGGCAGATTTTCCTTCAACGTCCGCGGCGGACGCTGCGAAGCCTGCGCGGGCGACGGTCTGCTCAAGATCGAGATGCACTTCCTGCCGGATATCTACGTCCCCTGCGAGGTCTGCCACGGCGCGCGCTATAACCGTGAGACGCTGGAGGTGCGCTATAAGGGCAAAAACATCGCCGAGGTGCTCGACATGACCGTTGAGGAGGCGGTTGCTTATTTCGAGAACATCCCCAAGATCCGCGACCGGGTCCAGACGCTGCTGGACGTCGGGCTCGGCTATATCAAGCTCGGCCAGCCGGCGACGACGCTCTCCGGCGGCGAGGCGCAGCGCGTGAAGCTCGCGACGGAGCTCAGCAAGCGGAGCACCGGGCGCACGGTCTACGTGCTCGACGAGCCGACCACGGGACTGCACATGGCGGACGTCCACCGCCTCATCGACGTGCTCCAGAAGCTCACCGATGCGGGCAACACCGTCATCGTCATCGAGCACAATCTGGACGTCATCAAATGCGCCGACCACATCATCGACCTCGGTCCCGAGGGCGGCGACAAGGGCGGGCAGATTGTCTTCACCGGAACGCCGGAGCAGTGCGCCGCGTGTCCGGAGAGCGCCACGGGCGAATTTCTGAAGGCGATGCTGAAATAAAGAGAGAAAAAACGGGGGAACCATGGAAAACGGCTTTGACGAGCTCGTTGGCACCGTCGATGAGATCATCTATACCAACGAGGAAAACGGCTATACCGTGCTGCGCCTGGAGCGGGACGACGGCGAGACCGTCACCGCGACGGGCTGCCTGCCCTTCGCCGCGCCCGGCGAGCAGCTCATGCTTTACGGGAGCTGGACGACCCACGCAACTTACGGTCAGCAGTTCCGCGCGGAATATGCCGAGCGCAGCATGCCGCGCGGCGCGGAGGCGGTGTATGAATACCTCGCGAGCCGCGTCATCCGCGGCGTCGGACCCGCGACGGCGAGCGTCATCGTCTCCGCATTCGGCGACAAGGCGCTGGACGTCATCGAAAACGAGCCGGAAAAGCTCGCGGGTCTGCGCGGGATCAGTCTGAAAAAGGCGAAGGAGATGAGCGAGGCACTCCGGCGCCAGCTCGGTCTGCGCCGGCTGATGGAGTTTCTGAACAGCCACGGGCTGAAGCCCCACTTCGCCATGCGGCTCTACCGCTCTTACGGCGACCGCGCGCTCGCGCTCATTCAGGAAAACCCCTATATCCTCTGCGCGCCCCATATCGGCGCGGAGTTTTCCGACGCGGACACCCTCGCGCTCGACCTCGGTCTCGACGGGGACAGCCCGGAGCGCATTTCCGCCGCCGTCTGCTTCGAGCTCCAGCATAACGCCGGGAACGGGCATGTGTTCATCCCGCGCGAAAAGCTCATCCTCGCGACCGCCCAGCTCCTCGATATCGAGCCCGGCGCGGTGGAGAGCGGGCTCGACGAGCTGCTGCGCCGCGGCGACGTGGTGGAGCAATCCGTCGCAGGCTGCGAGGCGTGTTATCTGAAGGACCTTTATGAAGCCGAGCGCAGCAGCGCGGAGCGGCTTTCCGCCATGGCGGCAGCGCGCTTTTCCTGCAAGCAGGATTTTTCCGAGCTGCTCGGCGGCATCGAGCGTGCGCAGGGTATTACTTACGCACCCCAGCAGCGCAAAACGCTGGAGACCGCCTCCCGGTCCCAGCTGATGCTCATCACCGGCGGACCCGGCACCGGCAAAACGACGACGGTCCGCGCCATCATCGCCATGTATGAAATGCTGGGGCTCACGGTCCAGCTCGCCGCCCCGACGGGGCGCGCGGCAAAGCGCATGGCGGAGCTCACGGGCTGCGAGGCGGTGACGATCCATCGCCTGCTGGAGGCGGGCTGCGCCGAGGGCAGCTTCGACCTCGTTTTCAAGCGCAACGCGGCAAATCCGCTGCGCTGCGACGCGCTGATCGTGGATGAGTGCTCCATGATCGACATCACGCTCCTCGCCGCGCTGCTCGATGCGCTGCCGCGCGAGTGCCGCCTTATTCTGGTCGGCGATGCGGACCAGCTTCCGAGCGTCGGACCCGGCAACGTGTTTCTCGATATTCTGCGCTCGAACCGCGTTGCGGTCGTGCGCCTGACGGAAATTTTCCGCCAGACGGCGGACAGCCGTATCGTGCAGTACGCCCACCGGATCAATGCCGGCGAGCACCCGCCCATCGCGGAGAATAAGGGCGATTTTTTCTTCATGCGCCGTCTGAAGCCGGACGCCGCCGTGCAGCTCATCGTTCAGCTCTGCGCCGAACGGCTGCCGAAGAATATGCACATTGCCCCGGAGGAGATCCAGGTCCTGACCCCGATGCGCCGCGGCGGCGCGGGGGTCTACGCCCTGAACGCTGCGCTTCAGGCGGCGCTCAACCCGCCCGCGGAGGGCAAGCCGGAGAAAAAATTCGGCGAATTTATCTTCCGTCTCGGCGATCGGGTGATGCAAATCCGAAATAACTATGATATAATATGGACCACCGCCGACCAAAAGACCGCCGGGACCGGCATTTTCAACGGCGACATCGGCTATATCACCGCCATCGACCCTGCGCAGGAGACGCTCACCGTCGACTTCGACGGACGCAGTGCGCTTTACGGCTTCGATATGCTCTCCGAGCTCGAACACGCCTGGGCGATGACGGTCCACAAATCGCAGGGCAGCGAATACCGCGCCGTGATCCTATGCGTCTGCGGCGCGCCGCGCCAGCTCGCTTACCGCGGCGTGCTCTACACCGCCGTGACCCGTGCGCGGGAGCTGCTCATCGCCGTCGGGGACGACGGGCTCATTGATCAAATGATCGACAACCACAAGCAGGCGCGGCGCTACAGCGGGCTGCGCGCGCGGCTCGCCGGGGCGGAGTGAGCGCGATGGGGCTTCTTTCCGCCGTTCTGGACCTGCTTTACCCGCCGCGCTGCGTGTTCTGCCGCCGCATCATGCGCTCTTCGGCAGAGCGCGTCTGCCCGGACTGCGCAAGAACGCTGCCCTATGCGGGCGCGAGAGGGGAGCGGCATGGCGACTTTTTCAGCGTTTGCCGCGCGCCGCTGCTCTATGAAGGCACCGTGCGCGAATCGCTGCTGCGCTATAAGTTTCAAGAGTGCCCGGGCTATGCCGCGCCTTACGGCGAAATGCTCGCCGTCTGCATTCGCACCGAGCTTGACGGCTCGTGGGACCTCATTACATGGGTGCCGCTCAGCCGCCGGAGACTGCGCGAGCGCGGCTATGACCAGGCGCGGCTGCTCGCGGAGGAGACGGCGAAGCGCCTCGGAACCGAGGCGGTGCGGACGCTTGAAAAGCCCGTAAACACCGCGCGGCAGTCCGCCACGGGAAGCCGCGAAAAGCGCGCGGCGAACATCTCCGGCGCTTACCGCGTGCCGGACCCCGCCCTCGTCGCCGGGCGGCGCATCCTGCTCATCGACGATATCGTGACCACGGGCGCAACGCTCTCGGAAGCCGCCCGCACCCTGCGCACCGCCGGTGCGGCGGAGGTCGTCTGCGCAGCGTTGGCGACGTCGCCGGACTAAAGCCGGAAATTTCAGTCTATACTTTTGCCTATACTTATTGATTTGAGGAGAACGGACCCATGCTCTTTTTTGAGAGAGACATTGCAATCGACCTTGGAACGACCAATACGCTGGTCTATGTCCGCGGCAAGGGCGTCGCCATGCGCGAGCCGACCATCGTCGCCGTGGACAAGACGACCGGCAAGCTGCTGAAGATCGGCGAGGAGGCGCAGAAGATGCTGGGGCGCACCCCGGCGAACATCGTCGCCATCCACCCGATCGCGAACGGCGTCATTTCCGATTACGACATGACCACCCGCATGCTCCAGGAGCTGCTCAGCCGCGTCACAAGCTTCAGCTTTTTCAAGCCGCGCGTGATCGTCTGCGTGCCGAGCAGCATCACCGGCGTGGAGGAGCGCGCCATCATCGACGCGACGATCGAAGCCGGCGCGCGCAAGGTCTACCTGCTGGAGACCGCCGTCGCGACGAGCACCGGCGCGGGCATCGACATCTCCAAGCCGGAGGGTCATCTCGTCATCGACATCGGCGGCGGCACGACAGAGGTCGCCGTGGTCTCCCTCGGCGGCGTGGTGGAGGTCGAGTCCATCAAGACCGCGGGCGACGAGTTCGACGAGGCGATCGTCCGGTACATACGCCGGAAGCACAACGTCCTCATCGGCGCACGCACCGCGGAGGAGCTCAAGCGCGCCATCGGCTGCGTCTATACCCGCCGCGAGGTCGAGACCCGCGAGGTCAAGGGCCGCTGCCTGCTGACCGGTCTGCCCAAGGCGGTCACGGTCAACTCCAACGACATGATCGAGGCGCTCGCCGAGCCGGTCGAAAAGGTGCTGGAGACCATCCACATGGTGTTGGAGCGCACCCCGCCGGAGCTCGTGGCGGACATCTCCGTCAACGGCATCGTCATGTCCGGCGGCGGCAGCCTGCTCTGGGGGCTCGACAAGCTCATCACGAGCCGCACCGGGATCGAAGCCGTCGTAGTGGACGACACCCTCGCCTGCGCCGCCTACGGAGCCGGAAAAATGCTCCGCGAGCTGAACAACATGCAGGAGGGCATGATCAACCTCGCGAGAAGGAAACAGATGAAAGGATAAAAAACCGGCTCCCATTCGGGAGCCGGTTTTTGTCGTCTGTCTTACAGCTTGCTCTCCAGCCAGCGGAGAACGTCGTTATAGACCTCGTTGCGGCAGAGCTCGTTCAGAATTTCGTGCCGCCCGCCGGGGTAGAGCTTCAGGGAGACGTCCGACATGCCGGCGCGGAGGAAATTCTCATACGCGCGGCGGACGCCCTTGCCGCTCTCGCCGACGGGGTCAGCGTCGCCCGCGATGAAGAGCACCGGCAGATCGCGGCGCATCAGGCGGACATTGGATAGCTTCGAGATCATCTGGATGCCGCCCATCATGTCGTGGAACAGTCCCGCCGTCGGGACGAAGCCGCAGAGCGGGTCGGCGTTGTAGCGGTCGACATGCGCCTCGTCGCGCGTCAGCCAGTCGTTCGGCGTGCGCGCAGGCTGGAACGCCTTGTTGTAGCCGCCGAAGGCAAGGCTGTTGAGCTTATCGCTGTGGTAGCGCGGACCGTGCTTTTTGATCTCCAGCGCGCTCGCGAGCTTGCCGCCCGCGACGATGGCGGCGGGCTGCTGCCCGGTGCCGCAGATGACCGCGCCGGAAAGCCCCTCGGACCAGCGCAGCAGGTAAGTGCGGGTCAGGAAGCTGCCCATGCTGTGCCCAAAGAGAAAATACGGCAGCTCCGGGAACTCCGCGTGCGTGAGCTGATAGAGCCGGTGCATATCGCCGACGGCGGTCATCCAGCCGTTTTCGTCAGCAAAGTGGCCGAGCTCGCCGTCGGCGCTGACGCTCTGACCGTGGCCCAAATGGTCGTTCGCGACGACGAGGAAGCCGTTTTCGGCGAGATACGCCGCAAACTCGTCGTAGCGTTCCACGTGCTCGGCGATGCCGTGCGCGATCTGCAAAACGGCGCGGGGCGCCGTGTCCGGCGTGCAGCGGCGGACGTGGATCTGGGTCACGCCGTCGCCGGAGGGGAAGGCGTAGTCGGAAAAAACGGGCATGAGTTTGAATCCTCCTCTGTCAGAATGTTTCAGGTGTTTCCGCGCAGCCTGAGATTGCCGCTGATGGTCTCGACCTCGACCTTGCAGCCACCGTCGCCGAAACGATAGGTCCCGCCCTGCGCCGTGAGCGCGAGGGCGCTGTCCAGCGTGCCGGACACGCTGTCAAATTTCAGCGTGAAGCCGCAGTCTTCCGGCAGGGCGAGCGTCTGCGCGCCGGAGACGCTGTTCATCTTGATTTCCTCCGCCGCGCTCGTCAGAACGAGACTCACGCTGCCGGAGACGGACTCGGTCTTGACCTCGCGGAACGCGCCGGAGACCGCCACGGAGCCGCTGACGCTTCCGATATCGAGCTCATCGGCGGCGGCGTCCCTGATGTCGACCGTGCCGCTCGTCGTATCGAGGTCCAGCTCGCGGCAGATGAGCGCATCGTGGACCGTGAGGTCCGCGGAGACGGTCTCAAAGCTGAGCTCGTCCCAGGCGGCGGCGGGGAGGTAGACGGCGAGGTCCTTGGAGTTCAGCATGGTTGCCGGCGAGAGTCTGGAGTCGGTCCAGCGGACCTTCAGCTCGCCGTCCTCGACGCTCCACTGAAGCGCCTCGTTGTCGTAAATGCCCTTGTCCGAGCGCTCGACGAGCCGGACAGCGTCGCCCTCGGCGGCATAAACATCCACCTTGCCGCTGACCCATTCGAGGTCAAGGCTGTCAACGCGGTCCGTGATCTCATAGCTGCGTTCGGTGAGGCTCTCGCCGCTGCGGACGCTCTCCGCCGCGTCCTCCACGGCGTTTTTCACGTCCTCCACGGCATCCTGCACCGCGTCCTTGATGGCATCCTTCGCCTCGTCGCTCAGCTTGGGCGCACGCCACAGACCGCAGCCGCTGAACATCAGCGCGGCGGCGAGGGCGAGTGCGAGGACCGGAATAAGCTTTCTGCGTTTCATGTCGGCTATGTAACGCTCCTTTCCCAAAATCTCAGCCCAGCATCGCCCGGATGCTGTCCGCCGGGACGACGCCGACGCTCGCGTTCACGGGCTCGCCGCCGCGGAACAGAATCAGTGTCGGGATGGACTGCACGCCGTAGCGCATCGCGAGCTCCGGCTGCTCGTCCACGTTGACCTTGCCGAACTTTACCTTGCCATCAAACTCCCCGGCAAGCTCCTCCAGAACGGGGGCGAGCATGCGGCAGGGACCGCACCAAGACGCCCAGAAATCGAGCAGCACGGGCGTCTCCGAGCTCTCGACCTCGGCGGCAAAATTTTCCTTCGTAACTTCCAGCATGATGATCAATCTCCTTTATTATTTATTATTTGGATTTGTAGTAAAGATAACAGTGGCAGTAGCCCTCAAACTCCG
>CALJDB010000015.1 GCA_938023775.1 uncultured Clostridia bacterium | reverse complement strand
AGCTCTTTTTTTGTTTTTCGGGGATTTTTTCAAAGCTCCTCGTCGTCCTCCTCGGCGGAGCGGCGGAAGCGGGAGGAGGTGGGGTCCAGACGCGGCTCGGTGCCGCGGACGAGGCGGCGGATATCCGGGATGGAGCGCAGCAGCACGGTGAGGGCGCTGAACAGCGCGAGGAGACCATAAAGGCTCTGTTCGCCGAAGGTCCACATAAACACCGGGCTCAGCACCGCGGCGGCGATGGCGGCGAGCGAAACATAGCGGCTGAACACCAGCACGATGAGCGCGGCTGCGAGACAGCAGAGCCCGATCTTCCACTCCACCAGAAACAGCGTCGTAAGCAGGCAGAGCGTCGCCTTTTCGCCCCGGAAGGCGTTCAGCACGGGAAAGCTGTGGCCCAGAACGACGCAGAAGCCCGCGAAAAGCCCGCCCGCGACGCGGTCGTGGGCGCTGAAGATGAGCCCGCCGAGCAGCACGGCGACGGCGGTCTTCGCGATATCCACGAGCGCCGCGACCGCCGCGCCGGAGAAGCCGAAGCTCTCGAACGCGCGGTGGAGCGTGCTGCCCTCGCGCGTGCGCAGGGGGCGGCGGAAAACGAGCCGGGACGCGACGGCGAGCGCGCTCACGCTGCCGAGTGCGTAAGACACCACCGCGATCAGAAGCAGCAGAACGACCGTCATTCCTCCTTATCCCCCTTCTGGCGGATGACCATGCGGATGGGCGTGCCCTCCAGCCCGAAGGTGGCGCGGAGCTGGTTTTCCAGATAGCGCTGGTAAGAGAAGTGGAACAGCTCGCGGCTGTTGCAGAACACGACGAAGTTGGGCGGCTTGATGCCGGTCTGGGTCATGTAGTAGATCTTCAGGCGGCGGCCCTTGTCGGATGGCGGCTGCACGCGCGCCTGCGCGTCGGCGAGGACGTTGTTGAGCATGCCGGTCGTGATGCGCATGGCGGACTGGTCGTTCACGTAATTGATGAGCTCAAAAATGCGCTGGACACGCTGACCCGTGACGGCGGAGATAAACAGCACCGGCGCGTAGGACATAAAGCTGAGGTCGCGCAGGACCTCCTTGCGCATTTTTTCGAGCGTACCGGTCTCCTTTTCGACGAGGTCCCACTTGTTGACGATGATGATGCTCGCCTTGCCCGCCTCGTGAGCGAGACCGGCGATCTTGGTGTCCTGATCGGTGACGCCCTCGCGCGCGTCGATCATGATGAGGCAGACGTCCGCCCGCTCGATGGCGAGCTGGGCGCGCATGACGGAGAACTTTTCGATTCGATCGTCCACCTTGCTCTTGCGGCGGATGCCAGCCGTGTCGATGAAGGTGAATTTGCCGAACTCGTTTTCCACGTCCATATCCACGGCGTCGCGCGTCGTTCCGGCGACGTCGCTGACGATGACGCGCTTTTCGCCCGCGATGAGATTCGTGAGCGAGCTCTTGCCGACGTTCGGCTTTCCGATGATGGCGACGCGGACGCGGTCAGGCTCCTCCTCGTCCTCGGATTCCGGCGGGAAATACTTGACGCACTCGTCGAGCATATCGCCCGTGCCGTGACCATGGACGGCGGAGAGCGGGATGGGGTCGCCGAGACCGAGGGAATAGAACTCATAGAGCGTCGGGTCGATCTTCGACGGGTTATCCATCTTGTTCACGACGAGCACCACGGGCTTATGGGAGCGCAGGAGCATGCCCGCGACCTCCTTGTCCGCGGCGGTGACACCGGTGCCGATCTCCGTCACGAGGACGATGACGTCTGCGGCGTTGATGGCGATGTTCGCCTGCTCGCGCATGAAGAGCAGGATCTCGTTGTCCGCCGTCGGCTCGATGCCGCCGGTGTCCACGATGTTGAATTTTCTGCCCGCCCACTCCGTCTCGGCGTAGAGCCGGTCACGGGTGACGCCGGGGGTGTCCTCCACGATGGAGAGGCGCTTTCCGGCGAGGCGGTTGAACAGCAGGGATTTGCCCACGTTCGGGCGTCCCACAATGGCTACAAGAGGTCTTGCCATGGCGTGTCTTAACCTCCCTTTCTCTGACTTTGGTTGTATTTATAGTACTCCGTGACCTCCGCGTCCGGGTTCGGAATCGGCGGGTCGACCAGCTCGCCGCACATGGCGCGGCAGACCGCGCCGCCGTCCCCCTCCACGGGGTAGATCGGCACGCCGAGCGCCGTTACCGCGTCCGCAAGCGTTACGCCGTCGAGGAAGTCCTGCTCCTCGCGGCGGAGCATGTCCGCGGAGATGAGCAGGCGTCTGCCGATGTCGCGGCCGCGCAGCTGGGCGATGAGGTCTCCACCCGTGATGAGCCCGGAGACGGTCACGCTCTCGCCGTAAAAATCGTTGCGGATGGCGTAGACCCTGCCGTCGAGCTGCGGGAAGCGCGCGCGGGCGAGGTCCAGCAGCATCTGGAACCACGGCGCGGCGGCGGTGCCGGTCGCAATGGCGAAGGGCACGCCGTCCGGCGCGTCCGCCGTCTCCAGTGCGGCGCGGAACTCCGTCTCCAGCAATCGCAGCATGCCGACGCCGTTTTCCAGCTGGGTGTGCTCCTCGTAAAACTCGTCCGGCGGCAGCTCGCGCCCGGCGCGGAGATAAAACTCGTCCGAGCAGAAGGCGAGGCGCGTGCCGAATTTTTCATAGCACTCCGCGCCGAAGCGCTCGACGAGATCGATGGTCTCCCCCGCCGTCTCCGGCGTGTAGGGCGTAAGCTCGTCGAGCCCCTCGCGGTGCTTTGTGAGTCCGACGGGCACGACGGAGATGCTGTTCACCGCGGGATAAAGCGAGGCGAGATCCTCCAGCGAGCGGCGCAGCGCCGCGCCGTCGTTCCAGCCGGGACAGGCGACGATCTGGCAGTTCATGGTGATGTGCGCGTCGGCAAAGCGGCGCATTAAGTCCATGCACTCCCCTGCGCGCGGGCAGCGGAGCAGGCGTTTCCGCAGCTCCGGGTCCGTCGCGTGGACGGAGATGTTCACGGGCGAGATGTGCAGATCGATGATGCGCTGAATTTCCCGCGGGCTGAGGTTCGTCAGCGTGATATAGCAGCCCATCAGGAAGCTGAGGCGCGCGTCGTCGTCCTTGAAATAGATGCTCTCGCGCATGCCGGGCGGGTTTTGGTCGATGAAGCAGAAGACGCAGTTGTTCGCGCAGCGGCGGGGGCGGTCCATCAAATAGGTCTCGAAATCGAGACCGAGGTCGCGGCCCTCCGCCTTGCGGACGCGGACAAGCTTGTTCTTGCCCTCCGCGGTGCGGAACTGGAGCAGGAGGTCGCGGTCGTATTCGTAAAATTTATAGTCGAGCACGTCGATGATGCGTTTGCCGTTGATGGCAAAAAGCTCGTCGCCGGGCTTCACGCGGTCCCGGAGCGGGCTGCCCTCGTCGATGCTCTTGATGATGTTTTTCAAAGCCGGGCTTCCCTCCCCCGATTTCAAAAAAGCGGGACTGCACTGGGCAGACCCGCTTCTTTGTGTTCTTTACTTCGCGCTCGCTTCGAGCTTCAGGACCTGGCGGCCGTTGTACATGCCGCAAGCCTTGCAGACTCGGTGGGGCAGATGATAAGCGCCGCAGTTGGGGCAGGCAACGAT
>CALJDB010000014.1 GCA_938023775.1 uncultured Clostridia bacterium | reverse complement strand
AGTGGTATGCGCGTCGCCGACGGTTTCATCAGAATGAGAACGCAGCTTATCCGTGGGAGATCTTCCCCGACACGCGCGTGCCGGAGGTGCTGCGCACCCGCCGCAAGGTGACGGGGCATATTCTGGACTCCAACGGAACGATGATCTGCACGAACTATTACCCGATCGAGCGCGGCGGAAAGTTCTTCGGCGTGCTGATCTGGACGTTTTTCACCGGCAAAAACTCCGCCGGCGCCTTTGCCTCGCGCCTGAAGGGGCTCAGTCAGGAGCTGGACGCCGCGAAGGAGAATGTCCGCAGCCTCGCCCGCGCGTCTTACAACATCTCCAATATCATCGGCGAGAGCGTCGCGATCGTGGCGCTGAAGGAGGAGATCGCCGACGTGGCTCGCACGAATTCCTGCGTGCTCATCGAGGGGGAGACCGGCGTCGGCAAGGAGCTTGTCGCCCACGCTATCCATGACCTGTCCCGCCGCCGCAACGAGCGCTTTGTGCGGCTCAATTGCGCCGCCATCCCGGAGACACTCATCGAGTCGGAGCTGTTTGGCTACGCGCCCGGTGCATTTACCGGTGCACAGCGCGGAGGGAAAATGGGTAAGTTCGAGCAGGCAAGCGGTGGCAGCATTTTTCTCGATGAGATCAACTCCCTGCCGCTCACCGTGCAGCCGAAGCTGCTGCGCGTGCTGCAGGAGCGCGAGGTGGACCGCATCGGCGGCACGGAGCTGATTCCCATTGACACGCGCTTCATCGCCGCCACGAACAGCTCTCTTGCCGCCAAGGTGAAGGCCCATGAGTTTCGCGAAGACCTTTATTACCGGCTGAATGTCGTCAGCATCCGCATTCCGCCCCTGCGTGAGCGCAAGAGCGATATTCCGCTGCTCGCCCGTTCGTTCATGTCCAAGCTCAATTACGAGATGGGCCTTGAATTCAGCTATATCGACCGCGACGCCATGGCCCTGCTGATGCGCTACGACTGGCCGGGCAACATCCGCGAGCTGCAGAACGTCATTGAGCTTGCAATGAACCACGCCCACGGCGACACGATCGAGGCGCGGCACATCGAGCCGTATTTCCAGCGCGGGAAAGGCGCCGGGGAGGATGCTGCGCCCGCCGCCGTGCCGGAGACGCAGGGCTTCCGCGGCACGCAGGCGCGCATGGAGCGCGAGCTGATTACCGAGGCGCTGGAGGCCTGCGGGGGAAACTGCCAGCGGGCAGCCGAGCGGCTGGGCATTCCGCGGAGCACGTTTTACCGGAAGCTCAAGAAGTACGGGCTTTGAGGGGAAATGCTTTGATGACAGGCAGGGAGACCGCGTATCCCACGCGGTCTCCCTGCTTTTTATATTTCCCGCCGCTCCAGCGTGCTGGGGATGCCGAGCCCGGCTCGGTATTTGGCTACCGTGCGGCGGCTGATTGGGCAGCCCCGGGCGGTAAGGAGTTCGGCAAGCTGCTGATCGGAGAGCGGCGCGCGGCGGTCCTCCGCGGCGACGAGGGCAGTCAGCAGGGTCCTGGCGCGATCGGCGGAGGCGCCGGAGCCGCCGCAGGGAAGCTTGCGCGAGAAAAACGCAGAGAGCGGAAATGTGCCGCGTTCGCATTGAAGATATTTGCCCTTCACAGCGCGGCTCACCGTGGACTCATTCACACCGAGGGCCTCGGCAGTCTGCGCCATCCGCAGCGGGGCAAGGGGCGCGCCGGGGATGCAGAAAAATGCCCGCTGGACCGCCGTGATCTGCTCCGCGCAGCGCAGGAGCGTGGTCCGGCGCTGGGCGAGCGCCTCCAACACCCAACGCGCCTGACGCTGCTTTTCTAGCAGATAACAGCGAAGCTCCGGGTCATCCTGTGTGCGAAACAGCAAGGAATAGGAGCGGCTCAGCTCCAGCACAGGGAAGCAGCGCTCATTTAAGCTGACGGCCACCTCACCGCTGCGGACCTCAACGAGCACGTCTGGCGTGATATAGACCGTCTGCTCCGGCGGGGCAAAGGCCGCACCGGGACGCGGCTGCAGCGTGCGGATGAGCGCGCAGGCCTCCCGCACCGCCGCCTGCGGCGCGCCGAGCGTCCGCGCGATCTGCGCGTAGTGGCTGCGCGATAAGTCCTCCAGACAGCGCTCTGCGATCGCGATCGCGAGCGTCGGCACGGGACTGCGCCGCCGGAGCTGGAGGCAGAGACATTCCGAGAGCGTCCGCGCGCCGACGCCGGCCGGCTCCAGCGACTGGATGAGGGCCAGCGCCTCCGGGTCGGCGACCCCGCCGTCCAGCCAGCCGGTGGCGTTCAGACTTTCGATAATGCGCACGGCTTTGCGCCGCAGCTCCGGCGCGATGGCGCGCGCCCAGTTGGGCAAGAAGATGCTCGGCGAGCGTCTCGGTTCGCTCCGGCGCGGCACAGCGGCGCAGCAGCTCGTCGTCCCCGCCGCCGGATGCGACAAGACCGCCGGGACGCCGCGGCGGGCCGGACTCCTCCAGCAGCGGATTTTCCAGCATCAGTTCGTCCAGATACTCCGCGAGGCTCTGCGCGTCGAGCTGCAAAAATTTCATGCTCTGCACCATCTGCGGCGTGAGCGCCGCGCTCTGGCGCAGGCTGAGGTCCAGTTCCATAGCCGTCTCCTCCGGAAAAAATGCGTTCACCGGATCTATGCTGCAAGTTTCGTGCCAAGTATAGCACCGGAGACGGAAAATGACAAGCGGATCGGCGCCCGGAGACCCCGGACGCCGATGCGCCGTTACACTTTTTCGATGTCGATCACCGAGACCTCGAACGCCGTTTTTTCTACGCTTACGCCGTCGATGGTCTTGGTGTAGGCGCGGCTCTGGATGCGTCCGGTGAGTCTTGCGCTCGTGCCGACGGGCCAGAGGGCGGTCTCGCGCGCCTTCGCGCCCCACGCGATGCAGGGTAAGTAATCGCTGCGCCCGTAGCGCCGGTTTACGGCGAGCATCAGGTCGCTGATCTCTCTGCCCATCGGCGTCTGGCGGTGGGTCGGCACCTTGCAGAGCGTGCCGGTCAGGCGGATGACGTTCTCGTCCTCGCCGGAGCAGAAACGCAGCGAGCGAGCAAAGACCGTCAGAATAAGCTTCGGACCGACGCCGCTTTTGTTGTTGAACGAGCGAAGCTCGCCGACGACCGCGAGCTTTGGATCGCCGGTGATCTCCAGCTCGTCCAGCAGCTCGCTGCGCGCGAGGATCGGCAGCGTGTCCACCGCACCGGACAGGCGGCTCACCGCGAGCGGAAAGCGGTAATAGCGCTCGCCGCGGCTCTCGTGGGAAAACGTCGGCGTCTCCGCCATCTCTCCGCAGAGCGATACGTAGTTCGTGATACAGGTTTCTTCCATAGTGACCCTCCCAGCGTTCCGGACGCACCGCGGCGCGTCGCTTCGTTTACCTGATTTCTATTCGCCGGGAGGGAAAAATATGTGTGCGCGGAGTGTTGAAAATCGCGGGGGAGTCGGTTATACTGATGGCAGAAGCGAAAATACCCGAAAGGAGCGTTGAAATAACTATGGAGATCCGCGAGATCCTTGCAAAATGCGACCACACCCTGCTGCGCCCGGAGGCGACCGCCGCCGAGATCCGCACCCTCTGCGACGAGGCGATCGAGTTCGGCTGCGCGAGCGTCTGCATCCCGCCCGCCCACGTTGCCGGGGCGAAGAAATATGTCGGCGACAGGATGAAGGTGTGCACCGTCATCGGCTTTCCGAACGGCTACACAACGCCCGCAGTCAAGGCGTTCGAGGCGCAGGACGCCGTCCGCCACGGGGCGGACGAGCTCGACATGGTCGTGAATCTCGGCATGGTGCGCGACGGCTGCTGGGGCGACGTGCTCGACGATATCCGCGCCGTCCGCGGCGTCGCGAAGGGAAAAATTCTGAAGGTTATCATCGAGACATGCCTGCTGACCGAGGAGGAAAAGGTGCAGCTCTGCGCCATCGTCACCGCCGCGGGCGCGGACTTTATCAAGACCTCCACCGGCTTTTCCGCCGGCGGCGCAACGGTCGGGGACGTCGCGCTCCTGCGCGCCCACGTCGGTCCGCGCGTGCGCGTCAAGGCGGCGGGCGGCATCGCGACGATCGCCGACGCCGAGGCGATGATCGCCGCCGGAGCCGACCGTCTCGGAACAAGCCGCCTCGTCCGCCTCGCAAGAGAGGCGCTCGCCGCGCAGACGGAGCCGGAGCCGGAGACACCGGAGGCGTAAATGAACGCCGCGATTTAAAGGCTCCCCTGTGCAAGGGGAGCTGGCGCAAAGCGCCTGAGGGGTTGTAAGCTTCCGTGAAAACCAAGCTCGGATGTTTCGGAAGCTTACAACCCTCCAGTCAGCGCTGCGCGCTGACAGCCTCCCTTGCACAGGGAGGCCTTTAAACTACGCCGGGAACAAAAACCGCCGGATCGCCCGCGAGAGCGCGGAGCAGGGGACGGCGAGGGCGAGCCAGTAGAGCGAGAACACGGGGCAGATCTGGCCCAGCAGATTGCCCGGCACACCGGAATAATCCCAGACCGCCCAGCCGAGCAGCAGGTTCACTATGCAGCCGGTCAGAAACTCCAGTCCTGTCACCGCCGCGGCGCAGAGCACCCAGCGCCGCCAGAGCGGGATGGCAAGGCGCGTGCAGATGAGATAGATGAGCAGGAAGCAGAGCCCGCCGAGCAGCAGCATCGTCCAGTGGGTCCGCCCGCGCCAGAGCATCTCCAGCCCGCCGTAGCCCAGCGCGCCGAGCGCGTAAACAAACAAAAATTCCAATGCCTTCATACCCGCATTTTTTCCACTTTTTCCTGCTTTTATCCGCCGCGAAAGCGGAAAAGCTAAAAGGCGGAGAGGGTGAAAAAATGAAACGGACAAAAATCGCGCTCGCGGCGCTGCTCACCGCGGCGCTTTCGCTGGCGCTGGCGCTTCGTCTCCCGGCGCGGGCGGCGGGGGAGAGCATCGCGCTGCCCATCGTGATGTACCACCATGTTTCCGAAAAGCCTGGAAACTGGAACGACTACGTCGTGTCCCCGGCGGAGCTGGAATTGGACCTTCGCTGGCTGCGGGACCACGGCTACACCGCCGTCGGCGTCGCGGAGCTGCTCGCTTGGGCGGACGGGCGCGGCGAAATGCCGGAAAAGCCCTGCATGATCACGTTTGACGACGGCTTTGAGAGCACGATGACGCTCGCCGAGCCGCTGCTCGCGGAATACGGCTTCCGCGGCGTCGTCGCCGTCATCGGCAGCGTCTGCGAGAAGTTTTCCGGGCTCGACGACCACTATGAATACAGCAACTTAAGCTGGGAGGAGGCGCGCGATATGGCGGAGCGCGGCGTCATCGAGGTGCAGTGCCATACTTGGGATATGCACGCCCAGAGCCCCCGCCGCGGCTGCGCGCCGCTGCGCTGGGAGGACCGCGAGAGCTATCAGGCGCTGCTCGCGCGCGATCTGAGCCGCTGGCTGGACGCGGCGGCGTCACGCTCCGTCGGCTTCGTCCCGGCGATCGCTTACCCCTACGGCGCTTATACCGACGCGACGGAGCAGACCGTCCGCGCCCTCGGCTTCCGCGCCGCCTTTACCTGCACGGAGCAGATCAACCGTCTGACCGGAGACGCGGACGAGTTTTTCGATCTCGGCAGGTTCAACCGTCCCCACGGCGTTTCCAGCGAAAATTTCTTCCGAAAATGGGAAGAAAACGCTTGACTTTGCCGGGCGAGTCTGATATGATATCAAAGCTAAAACAAAGTAGGTTCGGATGGCATCCGTCCTCACCCTGCCGCCAACGGAGCGCGCAGCGGTCTATCAAGCTTTGCTTCTTCCGGAAAGGGAGGGGCGCGTTTGGAGTGCGGGTGCTGTCTTGGCATCCGTGTTTTTTTATTATGGAGGTGTTTCCACATAGCAAATCAGGATTACTTGATCAACGAAGAGATCACCGCGCCGGAGATCCGTCTTATCAGCGACAGCGGCGAGCAGCTCGGTCTGATGAGCGCGGAGGCGGCGATGAAGGTCGCCGAGGAGCGCGACGCCGCCGAAGCCGCCGGGGTGCTGGCCGACCAGGGGTGTCCGGAACCGGCGGCGCGAATCCTCGATTTCACGCTGTCGCACATCCCGGAGGGGCAGTACTTCATCGTCCACGCCTACCGCCCGGACGGCACGCCGCTGCACAATAAAATTCAGATCGACACGCCGGCCCATCCGGCCCGGGCGCTGGCCCGGCTGCTGGAGACGGGGGCGGACGATCCGGCGCTGCCGCGCTGCTTCGACCGGCTCGACCGGGTGTTCGACGACACCTGGCGCCATCACTTCCACGCGGCATTCCGGCTGCTGGATTCCGGCAACTACAACGAACAGCTCGGCGGCGGCACCGAACCGCTGCTGGATCTTTTCACCAACGGCGCGATGTACGGAG
>CALJDB010000013.1 GCA_938023775.1 uncultured Clostridia bacterium | reverse complement strand
CAGCAGCAGTCCCGCCTCCATGTCCGCCTTCGCCTGCTCGCGGAGGACGGCGTGGAGCTTTTTTCCGGTCGCGTTGGTCGGCAGGGCGTCCACGATGCGGAAATATCGGGGGCATTTATAGTCGGAAACGTCGTCGCTCTCGATGCACCAGCGGTTTAAGTCCTGCACCGTGAGCGCGCCGTCCGCCGCGACGACGTAAGCCGCGGGGGTCTCGCCGCGGGAGGGGTCCGGCACGCCGACGACCATGCAGTCGGCGACGCGGGGGCACGCCGCAAGCGCCGCCTCCAGCTGCTCCGGGTAGATGTTCTCCCCCATCGAGATGATCATGTTGTCCCGCCTGCCCAGCACCGTAACATAGCCCTCGGCGTTCCACGTGCCGAGGTCGCGGGTATAGAACCAGCCGCGGTAAAACTTCTCCCGCGTCTGCTCCGGGCTCGCCGTGTAGCAGAGGGCGGACTTGCCCGCGGTGCGGATGATGATTTCGCCGGGAGTCTCTCCGTCGGCGGGAACGGTGTCCTCCGGCTCCGCCTTGCGCTCCGGGTAAAGACGCACGACGCGCACCTCGTCGTCCGTGCAGGGCTTGCCCGCGCTGCCCGCCATCTCCGGCAGATCCTCCGGGCGCAGGAAGCTGTTCCAGAAGGTCTCCGTCGTGCCGTAGCCGTTGAAAATGCGCGGCGTGAGCAGCGTCTGATAGCGGATGCAGCTCTCGCGGCTGAGGGGCGAGCCCATCGTGACGATGCCGTGCAGCGCGCTGAGGTCCGCCGGGTGCTTTTCCTGACGCAGAGCGAGCTTTTCCAGCGCGGAGGGCACGCCGATGAGGAAGCTGACGCCCCAGTCGCGCACGCAGTCAAAGCACGTCTTCGCGCCGAACATGCGCATGATGCAGAGCGAGGCTCCGGCATAGAGCGTCGGCGTGGGACCGCCGGAGTGGAGCCCGCCGCGGTGGAACCACGGCGTCATGTTCATCGTGACGTCCGAGGGCGTCAGCGGGAAATGCATGATGCAGTCGTGGGCGGAGAGCGTCTCGTTCACGGCGTTCAGCGGGACGCCCTTGGGGGTCCCGGTCGTGCCGGAGGTGCCGAGGCGGGTAGTCTCCATATAAATATCCGGGATGAGCTCCGTCTCCGGCTCCGTGTCCGGCTGGTCGGCAAGCACCTCGTCAAAGAAGCGGTGGTTCTCCGGCAGCGCGGGACGGCGGCGGTGATAATCCACTGCGAGGATAAGCGCGGGGCGATGGGCGCTCTGGGCGAGCGCGCGCTGCGCCGTCGCGGAAAACTCCGTGTCGTAGATATAGACCGTGGGCTTATCGCGCTCTAAAAGCCGCGCCGTTTCGCCCGCGGAGAGGTTGAAGTTCGCCGGCTCGTTCACCGCACCGAGCTTCTGCGGCGCGATGTAGCAGAGCAGGAACTCCACGGAGTTATAAAGCTGGTAAAGCACCGTGTCGCCGACGCCCGTCCCGGCGCTTTGCAGCACGCGGGCAAGGCGGTTCACCGCGCGGTCGAGCTCGGCGTAGGTCAGCGTCTGGCCCTTCAGCGGGTCGATGACCGCGGTCTTGGCTCCATAGCGGCGCACGCTGCGGCGGTAGCCGGCGAGCCATGTGAAGCTGCGCTCAAAATCGGCGCGGAACGCCGCGTCGTCATAGGTGTAGTTCATGGAAGCGTCTCCTTTATTTTTTCACTGTCCGACGATCACGCAGGAATTCTGACCGCCGAAGCCCATGGCGTTGCTCATCGCGGCGCGGATCTCCCGCGCGCCCTCGCCGCCGCGGATGAGGTTCAGCGGACAGGCGGGGTCCGGTTCCGTAAGTCCGAGGCTCGGCGGGCAGAGTCCGGTGCGCACCGCCTGCACGCAGGCGATGAGCTCCGTGATGCCGCCCGCGCCCATCATGTGTCCCGTCGCGCCCTTCGTGGAGCTGACGGGGACGGGGTAAGCACCGAAGACGCTCCCGATCGCCGCAGCCTCGGCGGTGTCGCCCTTTTCCGTGGCGGTGCCGTGGGCGTTTAAGTAACCGATGTCCTCCGGGGCGAGCCCCGCGTCGGCAAGGGCAAGGCGCATGCACGCCGCCGCGCCCGCGCCGTCCGGCTCCGGGGAAACGGTGTGATATGCGTCGTTATTATTCGCGCAGCCGAGGAGCGACGCGAGCGGCTTTGCTCCGCGCCGCGCCGCGCTTTCCGCCCGCTCAAGCACCAGCGCGCCGCCGCCCTCGCCGAGAACGAAGCCGTTGCGGCGGACGTCGAAGGGCAGGCTCTCCCCGGTCGGGCTCAGCGCCTGCACGAGCGCGAGCGAGCGGATGAGCGCCGGGGAGACCGCCGCCTCGCCCGCCATAACCAGCACAGCGTCCGCCGCGCCGGAGCGCAGCAGCATCCGCGCGAGATAGACCGCGTCGCCCCCGGAGGAGCAGGCGGTCGAGACCGTGAGGCTCGGTCCCGTGATGCGGTGCTCGATGGCGAAGCTCGCCGCCGCGATGTTGCCCATGCAGCGGGTCAGGAGCTTCGGGTCCGAGGGGCGGCGGCGCGTGTCCATCGCGGTCTGGTTTTTGGCGATGACGGCAAAGCCGTGGAGCGCCGTCGCCATGACGATCGCCACGCGGTCGGAGCCGGTGAGCGCACTCTGCGCCCAAGCCTCCGCAGCGGCGGCGTAAGCGTAGCGTGCGTAAGGCTCCAGATCCAGCGCAAGGCGCGTCGGCATGTGCTCCTTGGGCTTGAAATCGCGCACCTCTCCCGCGCGGCGGACGGGCAGCTCGCTCGCGTCAATCTGGGTGATCTCCCCGATGCCGCATTCGCCCGCGAGCAGCCCCTTCCAGAATTTTTCCGCGCCGACGCCGAGCGGTGTCACGGCGCCTAAGCCGGTGATGACGATGCGCTCATTCATTGCCGGTAAACCTCCGGAACGCAAGGCAGGCGTTGTGGCCGCCGAAACCGAGCGAGGCGCTGAGCGCGGCGTCGATCGCCGTTTTCCGCGCCGTCAGCGGAACATAGTCGAGGTCGCACGCTGGGTCGGGCTCCGTGAGCCCGATGGTCGGCGGGGCGATCTGGTCCCGCAGGGCGAGGACGGAGGCGACCGCCTCCGCGCCGCCCGCCGCGCCGAGCATGTGGCCCGTCATGGACTTCGTGGAGCTGATGCAGATGCGACGGGCGAGGTCCTCGCCGAGCGCCTTTTTGATCGCGAGCGTCTCCGTGGAGTCGTTCATCGGGGTGCCGGTGCCGTGGGCGTTGAAGTAAATGTTCTCCGCCGGTGCGCCGCACTCCTCCCATGCGTTGCGGATGGCGCGGGCGCTCTGCTCCGCGCCGGGGTCCGGCGCGGTCATGTGGTAAGCGTCGCAGGTGGAGCCGTAGCCTTCGAGCGTGGCGTAAATCTTCGCGCCGCGCGCCTTGGCTCTTTCGAGCTCCTCGAGCACGAGCACGCCCGCACCCTCGCCCATGACGAAGCCGCTCCGCCGCTTATCGAAGGGCAGCGACGCCGCGAGCGGGTCGGCGCTCAGGGAGAGCGCCTGCATCGTGGAAAAGCCCGCCGCGGCGAGGGCGTTGACCGTCGCCTCCGCGCCGCCGGCGACCATCACGTCGGCGTAGCCATGGCGGATGAGGCGCAGCGCCTCGCCGATGGCATTGCTGCCGGAGGCGCAGGCGGTCACCATCGGCATGGCCGGTCCGGTAAAGTGCGCGCGCATGGCGACCATACTCGACGCCATGTTTGCGACCATCATCGGGATGAAGTAGGGCGAAACACGGCGCGGTCCGCGGTTGATAAGCTTTTCATGCTCGGTCATAAACGTGGCGATGCCGCCGGTGCCGCTGCCGATATAAACGCCCGCGCGCTCCGGTGAAACTGTGCCGACGACGCCGGAATCGGTCAGCGCCTGCACCGCCGCCGCCATCGCGAACTGAGCGTACAGGTCGCTGTGCTGCACGTCCAGCTTGTCCATATAGGTCAGCGGGTCAAAATCGCGCACCTCGCCCGCGACGGAGACGCGGAAGCCCTCCGTGTCGAAGCGGGTGATGGGACCGATGCCGCAGCGCCCGGCGCAGAGACCGTCCCAGAAGCTCTGTACGTCGTTTCCGAGCGGGCTCACCACGCCGAGTCCCGTGACCGCAACTTTTCTCATATCATGTTTCCTCCGTTTTTTCCTGTTCCGCCAGCGAGCGCAGCAGCGCGTTCCAGTCCGGGCGGACCCGTTTGAGGTTCAGCGGCGCGCGCTTTTGCGCGTCGATAAAGCAGTGCTCGCTCGCGCCGTCGGCAAGGAGCACGCCGGTCTCCGCGTGGAAAACGCGGTAAGCATAGGTAACACGGACGCCGTTGAAGGCGGTGAGGCGCGTTTCGATGCGGATGGGGTCGCCATAGAGCGCGGAGCGCCGGTAGCGGCAGTCCACGCGCACGACGGGGATCAAAATACCCTCACGCTCCACCTCCCGGTAATCCAAGCCGCACTGACTCATATGGTCCAGTCGTGCCTCCTCGAACCAGCGGATGTAATTGGAGTGGTGGACAATCGCCATTTGGTCCGTCTCGTAATAGAGCACGGTGTGGAAGTATTCCTTCATGTTGTCTCCTCCCCTGCGCCGATCGCGCGGAAGCGCTGCCAGCGCCGCTCGGTCAGCGTGAACGGATCGAGCCGCCGCAGGGCACGCAGCTCCAGCAGCAGCGCCGTGCGCAGCGCGTCGTAAAACTCGGCGCGGCCGAGCCCCTTTTCCGGGATGATGCGCTCGATGAGCCCGCCCGCAAGGGCGTCCTGCGCCGTCAGGCGCAGCTGCTCGGCGGCGGCGGGCGCTTTCGCGGCGTCCTTCCACAGAATGCTGGCGCAGCCCTCCGGCGAAATGACGGAGTAGACGGCGTTTTCCAGCATCCAGACGCGGTCCGCGACCGCGAGCGCGAGCGCGCCGCCGCTGCCGCCCTCGCCGATCAGAACGCTGATCACGGGCGTGCGGAGCGTCATCATCTCCATCAGGTTTTCCGCGATCGCCTGTCCCTGTCCGCGCTCCTCCGCGCCGACGCCGCAATATGCGCCGGAGGTGTCCACAAAGCAGAGCACCGGGCGGTGGAATTTCTCCGCCTGCTTCATCAGGCGCAGCGCCTTGCGGTAGCCCTCCGGGTTCGGCGCGCCGAAGGAGCGGAGCACGCGCTCGCGCGCGGTGTGGCCCTTTTCGACGGCGATGGCGGTCACGGGCAGCTCGTCGAGCAGCCCGATGCCGCCGACGATGGCGGCGTCGTCGGAATAGCGGCGGTCGCCGTGGAGCTCCACGAAGCCGCTCAGAAGATTCGCGATATAGTCTGCCCCCGTCGGGCGGCGGCTGTCGCGCGCGGTCTTGACCTTTTCATAGGCTGTCATGCTCATCTCGATCCCCCGCTTTCCGCCCGGTGCATGAGCAGCAGGCGCGTGATGAGGCGCTTTTGCTCCGCGCGGGGCACGATGGCGTCCACAAAGCCGTGGGCGAGCATGCTCTCCGCGGTCTGGAAGCCCTTGGGCAGCGGCTTGCGCGTCGTCTGCTCCACCACGCGCGCACCGGCGAAGCCGACGGACGCGCCCGGCTCGGCGAGGATGACGTCGCCCTCCATGGCAAAGCTCGCGGTGACGCCGCCCATGGTCGGGTCCGTCAGCAGCACGAGATAAAAGCCCCCGGCGTCCGAAAAGCGCTTGACCGCGCCGCTCGTTTTCGCCATCTGCATGAGGGAGAAAAGCCCCTCCTGCATCCGCGCGCCGCCGCTGACCGCCGCGCCCACAACGGGCAGGCGGTGCGCCGCGGCGTATTCAAATGTGCGCGTGATGCGCTCGCCGACGGCGGTGCCCATGCTGCCCATCATAAAGTATGGGTCCATAATAAAAACGGCGCAAGCCGCGCCGCCGATTGACGCCGTGCCGCAGACGACAGCCTCCGTCTCGCGGCTGGAGGCGCGCGTGGTCTCCAGCTTCTCCGCGTAGCGCGGAAAGGCGAGCGGGTCGGCGGGCAGCACGTCGGTGAAAAGCTCCGTGAAGCTGCCCTTGTCGGTCAGATAATGCAGCCGCTGCCGCGCGCTCATGCGGAAGCAGTAGCCGCAGGAGCAGGTGTTCAGATTCTCCCAGAGCGCGCTGAGCGCCGTGGTGCGGTGGCAGTTCGGGCAGGTCCGCTCCGGCTCCATCGCGTCGGACGCCGCGGGAACGGCGGAGCGCCCGCCGGGCTCCAGCTCGTTTTTCGGCTGGAAGAGAAAATTCAGGAATGCCAAGCGTTCAGCCCTCCCCTATCAGAGTCAGATCATAGTCCCCGGACGCAAAGCGCGCGTCCGAGATGAGCGCCAGCTGCTCGCCGATGTTGGTCTCCACGCCGTCGATGACGAGCTCGCAGAGCGCGGCGCGCAGCTTGCGCAGCGCCTCCTCGCGCGTCGCGGCGAAAACGATCAGCTTGCCGATCAGCGGGTCGTAAAACGGGCTGACCGTGCAGCCGGTCACGAGGTCCGTGTCGAAGCGGACGAAGGGCCCGCCGGGGACATGGAGCTGGCGCAGCGTACCCGGCGTGCGGGCACAGACACGGCACTCGATCGCCGCGCCGCGGAGCGGGACGTCCGCTTGAGAAAAGCTCAGCGGAATGCCTGCCGCGGTGCGGATCTGCCACTTGACGAGATCGTACTGCGTCAGCATCTCCGTCACGGCGTGCTCCACCTGAAGCCGGACGTTCATCTCCATAAACCAGAGCTGCCCCGCGCCGTCGAGCAGAAATTCCAGCGTGCCCGCGCCGGTGTAGCCGATGGAGGCGACCGACTCCGCCGCGTCGCGGAAAATCCGCTGCCGCTGCTCGGTCGTGAGCGCCGGGGAGGGCGACTCCTCCAGCAGCTTTTGGTGGCGGCGCTGGACGGAGCAGTCGCGCTCGCCGAGGCAGACGACGTTCCCCGCCTCGTCGGCGAGAATCTGCACCTCGATATGGCGCGCGGGCGCGATGAGCTTTTCGAGATAAAGCGCGCTGTCGCCGAAGGCGGCGGCGCACTCGGCGGCGGCGAGCGGATAAAGCCGCGCGAGCTCCTCCGCGGAGCCGGCGCGGCGAATGCCGCGTCCCCCGCCGCCGCTGCGCGCCTTCAGCATCACGGGGTAGCCGATGCGGGAAGCCTCCGCGAGCGCCTCGTCCGCGCCGGAGAGCGCGGCGGTGCCGGGGATGGGGCGCAGCGCGGTCGCGGCGAAGATGCGCTTTGTCTCCGCCTTGTCGCCGAGGCGCGCCATCAGGTCCGCATCCGGTCCGATGAAGGCGACGCCGTTTTTGCGGCACTCGGCGGCGAACTCCGCGTTTTCGGACAAAAATCCGTAACCCGGATGAATCGCCTGCGCGCCGGAGACGAGCGCCGCACTCAGGATTCGTCCGGCGTTCAGATAGCTCTCCGCCGCGCCCGCGGGACCGATGCAGTGGGCTTCGTCGGCAAGCACGGTGTGCAGGCTGCCGCGGTCGGCTTCGGAATAGACCGCGACCGTGGCGATGCCCATCTCCTTGCAGGCGCGGATGATGCGCACCGCGATCTCGCCGCGGTTCGCGATCAGGATCTTAGAAAACATCAGCTTTGTTTCTCCATAAGCGCGAAGGAGAACTCCGCCTTCACGCAGAGCTTCTCCCCGACATAACCGCTGCCCTCCGCGAAATAGAAGGGCTTTTTCGCCCGCGTGATGCACACGCGGGTCTCAAACTCGTCGCCGGGCAGCACGGGCGCGCGGAAGCGCACGTTATTGAGCCCGGTATAAAACGGCTGGCAGTTTTCCGGCATTTCCTCCGCCAGCAGCACGCAGACCGACTGGGCGAGAATTTCGCAGAGCACGATGCCCGGCACGATGGGGTTTCCGGGAAAATGGCCCTTCAAAAACCACGCGTCCGCCGGAATGCGGAAATAGCCGTGCGCCTCCTCGCCCTCGCGCTCCACGCGGTCGAGCAGCAGCATCCCGTCCCGGTGGGGCAGGATGGTCATCAGTTCCTCGCGGTCCATCTCCACTCAGCCCTCCCGGATGCGGAACAGCGGCGTTCCGTAGTCCACGACCTGCCCGTTTTCGGCGCAGACCGCCTCGATCACGCCGTCGCGCTCGGCGGGGATCTCGTTCATCAGCTTCATCGCCTCGATGATGCAGAGCGTGTCGCCGCGCTTCACCCGGTCGCCGGGGCGCACAAAGGGCTCGGCGTTCTCCGCCGGGGCGGCGTAAAAGGTGCCCACCATGGGCGAGCGGATGCAGTCGCCGGTCTCCTCCGCCGCCGGCGCTTCCACCGGAGCGGGCGCGGCTGCGGGCACCGCCGCGGCGCACTGGCGCTCCATACGCACAACCTCGCCCGCGGCGTTCACCTCTAGCCCGGTCAGACCGAGCTCCTGCATCAGCTTGGCATATTTGCGGATCTCAGCTTCGTTCATTGGATGTTACCTCTTAAAAATGCGTTTACATAGCAATTCCGCCGTCTACGTGTAATACCTGCCCGGTAATATAGTCCGCCTGAAGCAGAAAAGCCACGGCGTCGGCGATCTCCTCCGGGCGCGCCATGCGGCCGAGGGGGACGCGCTGGGCGACGGTATCTGCATCGAGTCCGAGCTTTTCCGTCATGTCCGTGGCGACAAAGCCGGGGGCGACGGCGTTGCAGGTGATCCCCTTGGGCGCGAGCTCGCGCGCCGCGGTCTTCGTGAGCCCGATGACGCCCGCCTTGCTCGCGGAATAGTTCGCCTGCCCCGCGTTGCCCGTCACACCCGCGACAGAGCTGATATTCACGATCCTGCCGCCGCCTGCGCGCAGAAACACGCGGCTGCAATGGCGCAGGAAATTAAAGGACCCCTTCAGATTGACGGCGACGACGGCGTCGAAGTCCGCCTCGCGCATCGTGGGCAGCAGCCCGTCGCGGTTGACGCCGGCGTTATTGACCAACAGGTCCACGCCGCCGAAATCGGCGCGCACCGCGTCCACCGTGCGCTTCACGGCGTCGAAATCCGCGACGTCGCACTGATAAGCCTTCGCCGCGGCGCTGCCAAGCTCACGGCAGCGGGCGCAGACCGCCTCCGCGCGCTCGGCGGAGCCGGCATAGATGACCGCAACGTTCGCGCCGAGCGACGCCAACTTTTCCGCGACCGCCGCGCCGATGCCGCGGGACGCGCCCGTGACGATGGCGGTTTTTCCGTTTAAGTTCATGCCCGCACCTCCGCGATCGCTTTTTCAAAGTCCGCCGTTTTCTCCACGCTGAACGCGCGGACGGCGGGGTCGGTCTTCCCGATGAGGCTGCAAAGCGTCCGACCCGGACCGAGTTCAAGGAACGTGTCCGCTCCGGTGGCGATCATATTGCGCACGCTGTCCTCCCAGAGCACGCTCGAACACATCTGCTTCGCGAGCGTCGCCGCGACGGGGCCGGCGTAAGGCTCCGCGGTCAGGTTGGCGTAGACCGGGATCGCGGGCGTCGCAAACGCGGCGGCGTCCAGCAGGGCGGAAAACTCCGCCGCGGCGTCCGCCATAAAGGGCGTGTGGAACGCGCCGGCGACCTTCAGCGGCATGGCGCGGCCGCCCGCCGCCTTCACCGCGGCGGAAAACGCCGCGAGCGAATCGCGGGAGCCCGCGACCGTCACCTGTCCGGGGCAGTTGAAATTGACGGGATAGAGCGCGTCGAACTGCGCGCAGAGCGCGCGCACGGCGTCGGCGGAAAGCTTCAGCACCGCCGCCATCCCGGCGTCGGAGCGCTCCGCCGCCTGCTGCATCAGTTCACCGCGGCGGCAGACAAGGCGGAAGCCCGTCTCAAAGTCCATCGCCCCGGCATAAGTGAGCGCGGCGAGCTCGCCGAGGGAAAAGCCCGCTGCCATCTCCGCGCGGACGCCCGCCTCGGCGAGCGCCGCGGCTGCGGCGAGCTCCACCGCGAACATGCATGGCTGCGTGTTCGCCGTGTTGCGCAGCGCCTCCTCCGTGGCGGAAAAGCACTGCTCCGCCGTTCCGTGGCGCAGCTTATCCGCGCATTGGAAGACCTCCCGCGCGGCGGGAGAGCGGTCATAAAGCTCGCGCCCCATGCCGGGGTACTGCGCGCCCTGACCGGAAAAAACAAAGGCTATTTTACCCATGCCGCCGCCCCCTTCAGAAGCGTCTCCGCCTCCTCCATGACGCTGCGGACAATGTCCGCCGCGGGCTCGGTCTTCTTCACGAGCGCCGCCGCCTGCCCTGCGAGGAAGCAGCCGCGCTCGCTGTCGCCGTCTTGGACGGCGGTGCGGTAAGCGCCGACGCTAAGTTTTTCGAGCTCCTCGTCCGGCGCGCCGGAATACTCCGCCTTGGAAAAATCGCGCGCAAACTGGGTCCGCAGGCTGCGCACCGGGTGGCCCAGACGCTTGCCCGTGACCATGGTTGAAAGGTCGTTCGCCTTCAGGATCTTCTCGCGGTAAGCCGGGTGGATGGTGCATTCCTCGGCGCTTAAAAAGCGCGTTCCCATCTGCACGCCGCAGGCGCCCAGCATGAACGCCGCCGCCGCACCGCGCCCGTCGGCAATGCCGCCGGCAGCGATGACGGGCAGGTCCGTCGCGTCGCAGATGAGCGGGGTCAGGACCATGGTGGTCAGCTCGCCGACATGTCCGCCGCTCTCGCCGCCCTCGGCGATGAGCGCGCTCGCGCCGAGCCGCGTCATGAGCTTCGCCATCGCAACGGAGGCGACGACGGGGATCACGCGCACGCCGGAAGTGCGCCACGCCGCCATATACTTTGACGGGTTGCCCGCGCCGGTCGTCACGACGGCGACGCGCTCGTCGCAGACGAGCTGGGCGAGCTCGTCGATATAGCGGCTCATCAGCATAATATTCACGCCGAAGGGCTTGTCTGTCAGGCTCTTGGCGATACGGATCTGCTCGCGCACGGCGTCCGGTCTGGCGTTGCCCGCTGCGATGATGCCGAGACCTCCCGCCTCCGACACCGCAGCGGCGAGCCGCCCGTCCGCGATCCACGCCATGCCGCCCTGAAACACAGGATAGCGCAGACCCAGCATTTCGGAGATCGGACTTGCGATCATGCCTGCTCCGCGTTCGCCTCGATGAAGGCGACGAGCTCGCCGACGGTCTCCACCTTCTCGGTCAGCTCGACCTCGATGCCGAGCTCGTCTTCGAGATTCATCAGCATCTCAACGGTGTCGAGGGAGTCGATGCCGACGTCCTTGAACTTCGTGTCCGGGGTGATGTCGCTCACGGCGCAGTCGTTGCGCTCGGCGATCAGCTTTGCGA
>CALJDB010000012.1 GCA_938023775.1 uncultured Clostridia bacterium | reverse complement strand
GCGGGCGTAGTTGCTGGAATAGCCGCTGCTGGACGAGGTTTCGCCGTTATACAGCACCAGCACAGAGTTTCCAGCCTCGAAGTATGCCTTCATCGCGGCAAACAGCGCGGCGTTGCCGGAAGCGTTCAGCGTGTGGGTGACGGTGCGCATGAAGGGCAGGAGATAGACGCCGCTGCGGGAGAGCTTGCCGAGCATGTCGTCCTGATTGCGGATAACGAGCTCGAGGCGGTGACCCTTCTGGAACACGTTGGCGGTCGGGGTCAGCGCGATATCGTAGCGCTCCGCCTTGCCCGGCTCCACGGGGACGGGCTCGCAGCGCGGGTGGACCGGGCGCTGCTCGGTGCTCTTTTCCGCGTCCAGCGCGCGGAACTGCGCCTTCAGCGCACCGGAGCTGAGCAGCTGGCGGCTGCCGTCCGGTGCGATGTCCACGACGTCCGCCATCCAGTTCGTGTCGTCAATATCCAGCACCGCCTCCAGATGCAGGGCAAGATTGCCAATGACCTCGGTGTCGCGCTCAAACGCCGGCGTGGTGTAGCGCAGGCAGTAGACCTTCGGGTCGATGTAGGGCGCGGGCTGGGTAAAGGACTCCTCCGCGCCGGCAGCGCATTTTTCCACGCCGAGACCGCCGCCGGGCTGGAGATAAAGCCGCTTCCACTGCGTCTCCGGCAGCGGCCAGCGCTCCGCAAAGCGCCACTTGTTGACGCCCATGACGAAGAGCTTCACCTGCGGCTCCTCGCGCATGCCGTTTTCAATGCCGCGCACGGTATAGTCGAACCAGCGGATGGCTTCGTCATGATACCACGCGTAGGGACGGGACGGGAACATCGGCGGGTAGACGATGAGCTTCTTCAGCTCATCCGGCAGATCGCAGCGATTGAACGCCTCGAAGGTGCCCCACTCGTAGAGACGGTTATTCCAGCAGGTGCCGATATACATCGGAACATGGATGTTGTTCAGCCCGGACTCCCGCGGCGTGGGATGCTTCAGATACATCAGATCGTCGAGCAGGGTCGGAGAGGAGCGCGGGTAGCGGACCTCGGGATAAAACTTCAGGCTGTAATGGATATCCGGGTCGTTCAGGACCTCCTCATAGCGCCGCTGATACTCCTCCGGCGGCAGCTCCATCATTGCGCGCGGGAACGGCGTTCCGCCGGGCGCGGTGTAAGACGTCGGCGGCAACTGGTCGAAGGCGTGCTTGCCGGAGTGGATATTGTAGAGCAGCGGATCGAAGATGCCGCAGAAGTCCTCGCCCGCGATCGGCTCCGGCGCCTCGTCCGGGCGCAGCGCGCGCAGATGCGGTGCGGGCTTCTGCCCCGCGCGGAGCTGGGCGCGGGAATAAGACGAGGGACCCATCATCATCACGTCGCCGCAGCACCACGGCTGCGCCGCCAGAAATTCGACCGTGTCGTAGATGTCCTCCATGCTGTGGAGCGACTCGTCGCCGTGGTTCTCGCCCTCGCTGTTTCCGAGTCCGCGCGGCTCGGCGATAACGTGGATATAGCCGCGCGCCGTCGTATAGGTGAAATCGCAGCCCTCGATGCTGCCGTTCCAGAACGGGGTATCCCAGTAGAGCTGGGGATAGTCCTTCATCCATGCCACGATGTCCTGACTGTCCTTGCCCCACTCGCCGAAGCAGAGGATCACGGGCAGCTTTTCGCCCTCGCTCCCCTTCGGGCGGTAGACGTCCACCGCGAGGCGGACACCGTCGCGCATCGGGACCATCACGTCCTTTT
>CALJDB010000011.1 GCA_938023775.1 uncultured Clostridia bacterium | reverse complement strand
GATATGCGCGGTCCGCGGGAACATGTCCACGGCGCAGGCGCGTTGGGGGGTGTAGCCGAGGGCGGTGAAGCGCTTTAGGTCTCTTGCTTGGGTGGCGACGTCGCAGGAGACGTAGACCACGCGCTCCGGCGCCATGGCGCAGACGCAGTCGATGACCTCCGGGCTGAGCCCTTTGCGCGGCGGATCGACCACGACGGCGTCTGGCTTTACGCCGCGGCGCAGGAGCTCCGCCGCCGCCTCGCCCGCGTCCGCGCAGAGAAATTCCGCATTCTGTACGCCGTTGCGCCGCGCGTTTTCGCGCGCGTTCTCCACCGCCTCCGGCACGATCTCCGCACCGATGACGCGCTCGGCTCCTCGCGCGAGGCAGAGCGAGATGGTCCCCGCCCCGCAGTAGAGGTCCAGCACCGTGCCGCGGCCCTCCGGCGCGGCATATTCCAGCGCCTTGGCGTAAAGCCGCTCCGCCTGCACGGGGTTCACCTGATAAAAGCTCCGGGGCGAGAGATCGAAGCTGAGCCCGCAGAGCGTATCGCGCAGGACGCCGCTGCCGCGCAGGGTGTAAAACTCCCCGGCGAGCACGGTGTTGCCCCGCGTGCGGTTCACGTTTAAGATCACGCCCGCCGTCTCCGGGCATGCACGCTCCACCGCGTCGGCGAGCGCGGCGGTCTCCGCGCCGAGCCCCCCGGCGGTCACGACCGTCACCTGCAAGGCACCATCTCGCGCCGTGCGCGTGAAGACATGGCGCAGCAGCCCGGTCCCGTTCGCCTCGTCATAGACGGGCAGACCGCATTCGCGGAAGAAATCGCAGACAGCGCGCGCGGCGCGGTCGCTCGCCTCGCTTTGCAGCGCGCAGCGCGCGACGGGCACGACGTCGTGGCTCCTCGGTCGGAAAAAGCCCGGCTCCCATGCGGGGCTCACGGCGTAAATTGCCTTGTTGCGGTAGCCTTCCGTCTCCGCCGCGCCGAGGATTTCCTCCGCGGTGAGGTCCAGCCCCGCGATGCGGCGGTATGCGTCGTTCACGCGCTGCAATTTGCACTCCAGCTCCGCGGCATAGTCCGCGTGGCGCAGGGCGCAGCCGCCGCATTTGCCGTAAACCGGGCAGCCGGGGCCGCAGCGGTGGGGCGAGGGCACGAGCAGCTCCTCCCCCCGTCCGAACACAGCCGACGCCGTCGCTTTCACGATGCGCACGCGCCACGTTTCACCGGGGATCGCGCCCTTGACAAACACGGCACGCCCCCCGATGCGGGCGACGCCTGCGCCGTCGCTGCTCCATGCCGCGATCTCCGCGGTGTATATTTCGTTTTTCTTCAGCTCAAAAGTATCCATAGCGGGTCCATTTTATCACACCCGCCGGGCTTTCTCAAGAGCAAAAACGGTGCTTTCCGATGGTCACGATGAGCGGGCGGGACCAGATCCACTTGTTCGTCGCCGTCGCGGGGTTGAAGTAATAGATCGCGCCGCCGCTGGGATCCCAGCCGTTCAGCGCGTCGCGCGCCGCCTGATAGCAGGAATCGGCGACCGGCTGCTCGAACTGGCCGTCGTCCATGCAGGAAAACGCGCCCGCCTGATAGATCACGCCGGACATCGTGTTCGGGAACGAGGGGTGGCGCATGCGGTTCAAGACCACCGCGCCAACGGCGACCTGCCCGTTATAGGGCTCGCCGCGCGCCTCCGCGGAGATGAGCCGCGCGAGCAGCGCCACCTCGCTGCCGGTCGCGCCCGCCGCGCCGCCGTCGGAGATACCGAGCGCCTTCAGCGTCGCTGCCCCGGCGATGCCGTCCACCGTTAGCCCGCCCGCGCGCTGGAAATTGCGCACCGCCGTCTCCGTCGCGCTGCCGTAAATGCCGTCGATATTGCCGGAATAATAGCCCATGCTCCGCAGCTTGGTCTGGAGCTGGCTCACCGTAGAGCCCGTGCTCCCCCGCCGCAGCGCCGCGCCCTGCGTCTGCGCCGCAAGGCAGAGCGCGAGCAGCAGCACCGCCGCCGCCGTCGTCGCCGTCCAGAGCCATCCGCGTTTTTTCCGCGTCATAAAAAAACCACGCTCCTTGCATTGAAAAAAATGCTGTCAGCCCTATTTTTGCGCGGCACGCCGGCATTTTAAGCGCGGCAAATTTTGCCGCGGCGGATATAAGCGCGGCTGATGCTTCATCAAAAACTATGAATGCGCATTATTCTTGACTTTGCGGCGCAGCACGTTTTAAAATGGAACAAAAAAACGGAGGAGCAGCTATGAACCTTGATCTGCGGTTTGACCCCGCGAAATACGATACCGGCCGCGTCCGCGCCTGCGGGCGGGAGGTCGCTTACCGCTTTTACGCGAACATCCCCTACGCCGCGCGCCCGAACGCGCCGGAGGCACAGGTGCTGAACATTTACGTCCCGGAGTCCGCGCTCGGCAGCCGGAGCGCGCCGATCTATTTCCTCCAGCGCAGCGGCGGCATGGGCTCCTGCGCGCCCTACACACTCGAGCAAGAGCGCGCCGCGATCGCCGCCGCAGCGGAGATGGAGGCGCGGCTGCGCATCGCCTCGCCGCGTCCCGTCGGCAAAAGCGAGAGCTGGGCGGACGCGACCGGCGCATGGCATGACTGCACGGGCGCGTTTCTCCCCCGCGCGCTGGCGGAGGGCTATGTCGTCGTCTCCCCCGGGGCGCGCGGGCGCGAGACGGTCGTGGACGGCGTTTACGTCGGCCGCGGCGCGCTGCCGATGACGATCGTTGACCTGAAAGCGGCGCTGCGCTGGCTGCATTATAACGCCGAGCGCCTCCCGGCGGACACGGAGCGCATCATCGTCGACGGCACGAGCTCCGGCGGCGGGCTGAGCGCCCTGCTCGGCGCGAGCGGCAACAGCCCGCGCTATGTGCCCTATCTCCGCGCCATCGGTGCGGCGGAGGCGCGCGACGACGTGTTCTGCGCCGTCGTCAACTCGCCCATCACGGACTTTGAGCACATCGACGCCGCCTACGAGTGGCTGTTCAGCCCCACCCGCGTGACCGGGCTTTTCGACGGCGACGCCGCCTCCCGCGCGCTCAGCGAGGCGCTTGGCGCAGAGTTTGAACGTTATGTAAACTCGCTCGCGCTCACGGACCCGCAGACCGGCGCGCCCGTCGGCTTCGGCGCGGCGGACAGCTACACGCCCTATCTTCTCGCCCGTCTCGGCGAATCGGCTACGGTTTTTCTGCGCTCGCTGGACGAGCGCGAGCGCGAAGCGTGGCTCGCCGACCCGAAAAACGCCGGTGTCGTCCGCTGGGACGGCGAGACGGCGGAGGTCTCGGATATTTCACGTTATGTAAACTGGAACAGCGGACGCTGGATGCGCTATGTCGGCTGCTACGACGGCTTTTTCAGCCAGCCGAGCCGCGAGAACGAGGCGTTCGGCGCGCCGGACGGCGCGCTGGGCCACTTCAGCCGCTGCTTCGGCGGCTGCCTCGCCGCCCAGCCGGGGCGCGAAGCGGAGGGACGGGCATGGATCACCGCCGCGGAGCAAAACGCGGACGCCGTATATCTGCTCGACCCGCTGACTTTCATCGGCACCGGCGAGCCCGCCGACCTCGCCCCCCACTGGTTTATGCGCTGCGGCGCGCACCACGAAACCACGGCGAACCTCTTCCTGAACCTCGTCCTGCGCCTGCGCAATCGCACCGACGCCAACATCAATGCCCGCTACGTCTGGCAGCACCGCCACACCGCGATCTCGAATCTGCTCCCGGACGAGACCTTCGCGTTTTTGAATGGGATCTGCGAAAAGTAACGATAAGAAAACCAATTTTGCGCGAAACGCTTGAAAGCAGGCGAAATAATGGTATAATCTACTTATTCTATAGAGACAAAAGGAGTATGACCCGGACATGAAATGCAGAAACTGCGGCGCCGATCTCAAGGAAAATGCTTCATTCTGTACCGAGTGCGGCACTCGGATATCCCCGACTGATCCTCCCGTTCTTTTCTGCACCGAGTGCGGCAGCAAACTTGGAG
>CALJDB010000010.1 GCA_938023775.1 uncultured Clostridia bacterium | reverse complement strand
CGCCGTGCGGCACTTGGGGCACCAGTTGATGATGCGGCTGCCCTTATAGATAAGTCCCTTTTCGTACAGCTCGCAGAATGTTTCGCGCACGCTCTTTGCGCGTGTCTCGTCCATCGTGAACGCGCTTCTGTCCCAATCGCAGGATGCGCCGAGCACCTTCTGCTGCTCAACGATGCGGTCGCCGTATTTGTTCTTCCATTCCCAAACGCGGTCAAGGAACTTCTCGCGGCCGAGGTCGTAGCGCGTAAGGCCTTCCTTAACGCGCAGCTCCTCTTCGACCTTTATCTGGGTCGCAATACCTGCATGATCGGTGCCGGGAAGCCAAAGTGCGGCATAGCCCTGCATGCGCTTATAGCGCGTCAGTATATCCTGCAATGTTGAGTCGAGCGCGTGACCCATGTGCAGCTGACCTGTCACGTTGGGGGGCGGCATAACTATTGAAAACGGCTTTTTGTCGGGGTCTATGACGCCCTTGAAGCAGCCATGCGACTGCCACATTTCATATATTCTTTTTTCAACCGTACCGGGGTCATACACCTTCGGCAGCTCTTTCATATCTTATCCTCCTTAACAAATAAAAAACTGCGCCCTGACATTCATCAGGGCGCAGTATTACGCGGTACCACCTGAATTCCGCGCGAAAACACGCGCGGCTCTCATTGCTTTTCTGTAACGGGAAACCCCGTCCGGGCTTACTTTGCTTCACCCCGGCGGCTCCGGACCGACCTTCATCCCGCCGCGGATGGGCGCTTTCCACCAAGCCGCGCCCTCTCTTTGCCCCGCGAAATCAGGATTACTCCTGTCCTTCTAAGCCTTTGACCTTGTCATTATAAATTTTCTTCCCTCTTTTGTCAAGCGGGGATTGCAAAATCCGGCGGGCGCGTGTATAATAACTCCATTCATTTTTGAAAGTGACAGGAGCTGAACGCAACTATGGAAGAAAGCAGCAGCAACTTTATCCACGAGTATATCCGGGAGGACATCGCCCCCGGCGGGCGCTTTGAAGGTATGCAGGTCCACACCCGCTTCCCGCCCGAGCCGAACGGCTATCTGCACATCGGCCACTGCAAGGCGCTGTGCATCGACTTCGGCACCGCGGAAAAGTTCGGCGGGATCTGCAACCTGCGCATGGACGACACGAACCCCGCCAAGGAGGACGAGGAGTATGTGGAAGCCATCCAGCAGGACATCCACTGGTTGGGCTTCGACTGGGGCGACCGCTTTTTCTTCGGCTCCGACTATTTTGAGAAGGACTATGAATACGCCGTCGAGCTCATCAAAAAGGGGCTCGCCTATGTCTGCGAGCTGACGCCGGAGCAGTTCCGCGAATACCGCGGCGACGTCAACACCCCGGCGCGCTCCCCGTGGCGCGACCGCCCCATTGAGGAGAGCCTCGACCTCTTCGAGCGCATGAAAAACGGCGAGTTCCCGGAGGGCAAATACACTCTGCGCGCGAAGATTGACCTTGAAAGCGGCAACTTCAACATGCGCGACCCCGTGCTCTACCGCATCCGCTACATTGAGCATCACCGGCAGGGTACGAAGTGGTGCATCTTCCCGATGTATGACTTTGCCCACCCCATTCAGGACGCGCTGGAGGGCATCACTCACTCGCTCTGCTCTCTGGAGTATGAGGACCACCGCCCGCTCTATGATTGGGTCGTGAACAACGTCTCCGTCCCCTGCAAGCCGCGCCAGATCGAGTTTGCGCGCCTCGGCATCGACCACACGGTCATGAGCAAGCGCAAGCTGCGTCGTCTGGTCGAGGAGGGTCTCGTCTCCGGCTGGGACGATCCCCGTATGCCGACGCTCTGCGGTCTGCGCCGCCGCGGCTATACGCCGGCGTCCATCCGCAATTTCTGCGAGCGCATCGGCGTCGCCAAGGTGCCGAGCACGGTGGAATATGCCTTCCTGGAGCACTGCCTGCGCGAGGATCTGAACGACCACGCCCAGCGCGCTATGGCGGTCCTCCGCCCCGTGAAGCTCACCGTCACGAATTATCCCGAGGGCGAAAGCGAGCTGCTTGAGGTGGAGAACAACCCCAACGATCCCGACGCCGGGACCCGGCAGGTCAGCTTCTCCCGCCACCTCTGGATCGAGGCGGACGACTTTATGGAGGAGCCCGTCCCCAAGTATAAGCGCCTGACGCCGGAGGGCGCGGAGTGCCGCCTCAAGGGTGCATATCTCATCCGCTGCACCGGCTGCGTCAAGGACGAGGCGGGCAATCTCACCGAGGTGCTCTGCACCTATGACCCGGAGTCCCGCGGCGGAGACCCCGCCGACGGCCGCAAGGTCAAGGGCGCGACGCTCCACTGGGTGGACGCCGCAACCGCCGTGGACGCCGAGGTCCGGCTTTACGGCAATCTCTTCTCCGATCCCGATCCGGACGGGGCGGACAAGGATTATCTCGCCTGCCTGAATCCGGATTCCCTCGAAGTGCTGACCGGCTGCAAGCTGGAAAAAATGCTCGGCGACGCCGCCGCGCCCGCCTCCTTCCAGTTCCTGCGCCTCGGCTATTTCTGCGTAGATAACCGCGACAGCGCGCCCGGACACCTCGTGTTCAACCGCGCCGTTGCGCTGAAAGACAGCTTTAAGAAATGATGTTGAAAAGTCCGTCCCCGGCGCTGCCGGGGACGGACTTTTTTGTTTATGAATACGCCCACACCGCGGCGATCTGATCCTTCAGAACGCTGTAGCCCCAGAGCTGTCCGCTCCTTGTCGGGCTGTTGGGGTCGAGGACGCGGAAGCCCTCGGTCTCGTAACCGGAAATGACGATGAAGTGGCCCGCGCTCGTGAAGTCGCCGGGGAGCATGCTCGCGATAAGCACTTTTCCGCCGTCCAGCGCGGCGAGCATATTTTCGCGCGTCGGCTCCAGCCGCTCCGCGCTGAGCCCGAAATGCGCCGCGCCGTCGCTGAGGAGGTCCCACGCGGTGCCGACGCCGGGGACATACCAGCCCTGACTCTCGCTGTAGCGCGCCACGGCGAGGGGGTTGGTGCTGAGGTCGCCGCGCAGACCGACGGCCGCCATGGAAAGGCAGGTCGGCGCGCAGCCGGCGAGCCCCATTACATTCGTCCCGTAAGTCGCGTAGCCCCAGCGCGCGTCCCACTGGAGCAGCAGCGGCGTTTCGCCCGGCGTCACATCGGCGGAGAGGTCGATGGCGTCCGGGGAATAGTCGCCCTCGATACCCTTGTGCCAGCCGAGCACATAATCGAGCGCGTCCGGGTTGCTGCGCGCGAGGGCAAGCACGTCGTCGGGGTAACGCAGGGAGGAAAGTTCCACATAAACGCGCTTGCGCAGCTGCGCCACATCGTAGCCCTTGGCGTAAATATCCTGTCCGTCCAGGCAGATGCTGCCCTCGATGCGGCAGCCCTCGACAAGATCGTTCATGCGGTTTAACGATTTGAGCAGCGTGGATTTGCCGCAGCCGGACGGGCCGCACAGCACCCAAAACTGTCCGG
>CALJDB010000009.1 GCA_938023775.1 uncultured Clostridia bacterium | reverse complement strand
AAAAGCAGCTGCTTTTTGTTGTATAAAGCTGTTTAGGGCTGAATCGGCAGAAGAATCGTAATTTCCGTTCCGTGTCCCAGTTCACTGCGCAGGGAGATCACACCGTCGTGATAGTCAACAATATGCTTGACAATAGAAAGCCCCAGACCGGTTCCGCCCCGTTGCTTGGAGCGGCTTTTATCCACGCGGTAAAAGCGTTCGAAGATTCGTTCCTGCTCCTCCGGCGCGACGCCGACGCCCGTGTCGCTCACGCGCAGGACGGCGTTTTTCCCCTCCGCGGCGACCGTGACGCACACCTTGCCGCCGGGGACGTTATACTTCACGGCGTTGTCGCAGAGGTTATAGAGAATCTCATAGAGCAGCCGCCGCACGCCGTCGACCTCCGTGGGTGCGCCGGAGACCGTGAGCTCCACCTGCCGCTCCGCGGCGGCGGGGGCGAGGTCTGCCGCCGCCTCCTGCGCGAGGGAGAGAAGCTCCACGCGCTCGCGCGGCATGGGGACGCCCTCGTCGAGCTGGCTGAGGCGGATGATGTCGCCGACGAGCGCGACAAGGCGCTGCGCCTCGGCGCGGATGTGGCCGAGAAAGCGCGGCTGGTCCTCCGGCTGCACCATGCCGTTTTCGAGCAGCTCCGCCGAGCCGATGATGCCCTGAAGCGGGGTCTTGAGCTCGTGGGAGACGTTCGCGGTGAACTCCCGGCGCAGCCGCTCGGCGTCCTCGCGCTCCGTGTCGTCGAAGCTGAGGACGACGCAGCCGCCGGACTCGATGCGGCTGACGTCCAGCCGGTAAACACGCCCGCCGCGACGCAGCTGGGTGCTCGCGTGGCCCTCCGCGGCGGCGGTGTGCAGCGCTTCGCTGAGGGCGGGGGCGCGCTCAACGCTGAGCAGGTCGCGCCCGGCGCAGTCGGTGTCCTCCGCGCCGAAGAGCCGCCGCGCGGCGGGGTTGATGCTGAGGATGCAGCCGTGGTCGTCGAGCAGAACGAGCCCCTCGCGCATGCTGGCGGTGATCTGAGCAAACTCGTCCGACCGGCGGCGCAGCTCGGCGAGGTGCGCGTCGATGCTCTGCCGCTGGTGCTCCAGACGGCGCAGCAGAGGCGCGAGCTCCGGGTAGGTATCGTTTTCGAGCGGGTGCTCCAGATCGAGCGCGTTCAGCGGCTCCGTGATCCTCCGGCTGAGCCGCCCGGCGAGCAGCGCGGAGAGCACGAGCGCGAGCACCAGCACGATGAGCAGCGGCTGGAGCGTTCCGAAGGCGAGCGTCGCCGCCGTTTCGCGGCTGACGGAGATGCGCAGCACCGTGCCGTCCGACAGGCGGCGGGCGCAGTAAATGGTGCGCTCGAGCAGCGTGTCGGAATAGCGGATCGCCTTGCCCTCGCCGGTGGCGAGCGCCTCGCGGATCTCATCGCGCGCGGCGTGGTTTTCCAGCGTCTCCGCGTCCGTGACCGTGTCGAAGAGCACCGCCCCGTCCGCGCCGACCCATGTCAGGCGGCTGCGGTCGGCGTCGACGGCGCGCAGATAGTCCGCGCCCTCGCGCTCCACGCCCGCGGCGGCGAGCGCGAGCTGGTCGCCGAGCTCCTGCTCCTGAACGCCGGCGAAATAGTCATAAAGGAAGGCGAGCAATATCACGAGACTCGCCGCGAGCACCGCCGCCGCGACGGCGAAGATCGAGCGGAAAACGCGCCGTGTCATGACTGCGCCTCCAGCCGGTAGCCGACGCCCCGGACCGTTGCGATGAGCGCGCCCGCCGCGCCGAGCTTTTGGCGCAGGGTGCGGACATGCATATCCACGGTGCGCGATTCGCCGCAGAAATCCGTGCCCCACACGCGCTCCATGAGCTGCTCGCGCGTGAACACCGTGTTCGGGTGGGCGAGCAGCAGCTGCAAAAGCTCAAACTCCTTGCGCGTGAGCTCCACGCGCGCGCCGTCCGCCGTGACGGTGCGGCTTTCCGTATCCAGCGCGAGCGTTCCGGCGCGGAGGACGCGGGGCACCTCCGCCGGGCGGCAGCGGCGCAGCACCGCCTTGACGCAGGAGACGAGCTCCATCACGCCGAAGGGCTTTGCGAGATAATAATCTGCGCCGAGGTCCAGCCCGCGGATCTTGTCATACTCCGCGCCCTTCGCCGTCGCGAGCACGACGGGGATGGCGGCGAGGTCGGCGCGAGAGCGCATGCGGCGCAGCAGCTCCAGCCCGTCGATGCCCGGCAGCATCAGGTCCAGCACGACGAGCTCCGGCTTTTCCCCACCCTGCAGCGCGTCCCAGAAGCTTGTACCGTCGGCAAAGCCGACCGCCTCGAAGCCGGTCGAGCCGAGGGCGTAGACCTCGATATCGCGGATGGACGCATCGTCCTCCACACACCAGATCATACCCGGTCCTCCTTCTCATGCTCGGTTTTGTGAACGCCTGTGATGGAAAAGATCACCCACTCGGCGATGTTCGTCGCGTGGTCGCCGATGCGCTCTAAATATTTTGCGATCATCAGCAGATCGAGCGCGTACTCCCCGTCGTTCGGACACTCGGCGATGCGCGCGATGAGACGGTCCTTCACGCGCAGAAAGCAGTCGTCCACTGTGTCGTCGTCCGCGATGACCTTCTCGGCGAGCGCAGTGTCGCGCCGGACGTAGGCGTCCACGCTCTCCGTCACCATGCGGATTGTGGCGCGTGCCATCTCGCGCAGATCCTCGGCGTTTTCCGCGGTGCGTCCGTTTAAGAAGCGGATGATCTCGGCGATGTCGTCCGCCTGATCGCCGATGCGCTCCAAGTCCGTGATCATCTTCAGCGCGGCGGAGATCTGGCGCAGGTCGCCGGCAACGGGCTGCTGCTGGAGCAGCAGCTTTAAGCAGAGCGACTCGATGCTCCGCTCGCGGCGGTCGATCTCGCTGTCCACAGGCGCAACGCGCGCGGCGAGCGCCGTGTCGCCGTCCGTCAGCGCCTTGGCTGCAAGGGCGATCGCCTCCTCGCAGAGCGCGCCCATTTCGATGAGCTCGCGGTTTAGCAGCGCGAGCTGCTCGTCAAAACGGCTTCTCATGATTTATCCGAACCTCCCCGTGATGTAATCCTCGGTGCGCTTGTCCGTCGGCTGGGAGAACAGCGTCTCCGTGTCGCCGCACTCGACCAGCTCGCCCAGCAGGAAGAACGCCGTCCGGTCGGAAATACGCGCCGCCTGCTGCATGTTGTGGGTGACGATGACGATGGTATAGTCGCGGCGCAGCTCCATGGCGAGCTCCTCGATTTTGGAGGTGGAGATGGGGTCGAGCGCGCTGGTCGGCTCGTCCATCAGCAGCACCTCCGGTCCCACGGCGAGCGCACGCGCGATGCACAGCCGCTGCTGCTGACCGCCGGAGAGCCCGAGCGCGCTGCGCTTTAAGCGGTCCTTGACCTCGTCCCAGATTGCGGCGGAGCGCAGCGAGCGCTCCACGATCTCGTCGAGCTTTGCGCGATTGCGGACGCCGTGGGTCCGCGGACCGTAGGCGACGTTGTCGTAAATGCTCATGGGGAAGGGGTTCGGCTTCTGGAACACCATGCCGATCTCGCGCCGCAGCTCGCTGACGTCCACCGTCTTATCAAAGATGTCCTCTCCGCGGTAGCGCACGTCGCCGGTGATCTTTACGCCGGGGACGAGGTCGTTCATGCGGTCGAGCGTTTTGAGAAAGGTCGATTTTCCGCAGCCGGAGGGTCCGATGAGCGCGGTGATGGCGTGCTCCGGGATGCCAATGTTGATATTTTTCAGCGCCTGCTGCTTTCCGTACCAGAGACAGAGGTTCCGGACGGAGATAATGGGCTCGTTCACCGGTTGTTCCTCCTTTTAAAGTACCGCCCGACGAGCGCGGCGGCGAGATTGATGAGCAGGGTGAGCACCATCAGCACGGCGGCGATGGCGAACGCCACGCCGAACTCGCCCTGCTCCTTGGCGTAGACGTAAAGCGCAACGGTCAGCGTCGCGCCCGCGCTGTGCAGCCCGGTCCAGAGACCGTTCAAGGCATGGGCAAAGCCCGCGGTGAAAAGCAGCGCGGCGCTCTCGCCCAGAATGCGTCCGACGGTGAGGATGCAGCCGGTAACGACGCCGTCGATGCAGCCGGGGAGCACGACCGTATAGATCATGCGCCACTTGCCCGCGCCGAGACCGAGCGCGCCCTCGCGGAAGCTCTGCGGCACGGTTTTGAGGCTCTCCTGCGTGGTGCGCATGATGGTCGGCAG
>CALJDB010000008.1 GCA_938023775.1 uncultured Clostridia bacterium | reverse complement strand
CACAGGTCTTTTCCACATGTTCCGCGGTATCTCCGATCACAAACACCGTCTGATGATTGCGTTCCACCCGCTTCATCAGTTCAAAAAAGAAATCATGATGTTCGATCTCATGACGGTGCTGGTAAGATCCTGCACCAACAGCTTCTAAAATTCCGTTTTCCGCAATCACGGTATGTTCCGCAAACCCTATGGCTTTGCGGACAAGTTCATCCGTTTCTGCCAGCATAAGCGTATCCATGTTTACTTCTTCTATTGTATGGAATCCATGATCAGACATATCCTTTTCTACATTCATGATCATTTCCCGAACGGTATAATTGTCCAATTCAATTCCAGCAAAATCAATCGTTTTAATCATAACTTCCCTAGTATATCAAAAATACCTCCCGTTTGCAATCATTCAAATACATACTTTTTATGCGTTGTTAACAAAACAATCGTTTGTTTTTATCCCTGTCATCCACAAACAACTTATCCCAAATTATGTGGATAATGTTCATAACTTCGTGTATAACTCGATTTTTCGGCATTTTTTGATTCCGGATAGTGGATAATTTTTTCATTTTATCCACATCTGTGGTTTCCATCCCCCATCTTAGTTTTGATTTTTTTGTGCACTTTGTATATTCGCGTTTTCCCCTGTAACGGTTATCTGCATTGCCTGCGCAATTTTTGTGTAGGAATCTTTCTGATATCCCACATGGCATCCGCATACCGTATACTCATAAGAAGTTCCCGGCATTACCCCGGTATCCGTGTATCCGGTTTCCTCTGTTTCTTCGAGACAGACATATGTTTTCGTCCCCGCGATTCTGCGGTAAATACGATAATAATCAGCCCCCTGCACCGTATTCCATGCCAGTGTCACCGACTCATCCGCATTTACAACCGGTGTCTGCAGAACCGGTGCCTGATCTAAAATCAGGTCAAAATATTCTGCAATGCCCGTGGCATCCGCCACGCCAAGACGTTTCAGCCGGTCGTTACCATTCAGAAATGTTGTACTGTCATCGTTGTTGCTGACATAAGCATGCTCCACAATCAGTCCCGGAAAGCCGGCATACTTGCTCCGCTTGATCACGGCGTAGTAATCTGCCTTTGATTTATCCGGATAGCGGGACCCCACAGCCGAATTCCGGTAAAGAATTCCATTATTTTTCAGTCCAAGTGCCACCAGCTGTTTCTGAAAAAAGGATATAAAGTAGCTCAAATCGGAACAAAAAAGATAAGTAATATAATGGGGTTTTATTCAATTCCGGATTTTATGTATAATAATAGGTTTTCAGGTGAAGAAACCATATTAAGATTTAATGAGTTTGTAAAAAAAGTCGAAGATAAAGAAAAACCGGATATTATTATAATTGGCGTACCAGAACCAATATTACCATTAAACAAAAAACATCTTTTTTCATTTGGAATAAGGGCATATGAAATATATCAGGCGGTAGATGTTGATTATTGTATACTTAATTTATTGAGCGGGGAATATAGTGATCAGTTTGAGACGGAAATGAAAAATGTTTGTAAATATAGATATAATGTAGACATAGATGACTTTTTTGTTTCTAATTTTTCTATAGTTTCAAATTCTTTGTATTCAAGTGAATTGAAATATGTATATGTACAAATGAATGCTTTGCCCAAAAGTAAAAATTTTTTTAATGCTGATGATTTAAAAGATGAAAGATGGTTTAATAAAATTGAAGCAAGATTAAAAAAATATTCAATGTTTGAGCAGTTCTAGGGAGGCGAACGGGAAGAAGGTCGCGGTGGTGCAGAGCTATCATGCGGCGGCGAAGAAGACGGAGCGGAGCGTGGAGGCCTTCGGCGAGAGTGAGCCGGTGGCGACGCTTGTCGGGCAGCCGACCTATTCGCTGGAGCTGACGCGCCTTTACGCGACGGAGAGCGCCATTTCCGACGGCATTGATTTTCACACGCTGAGCGACTTTTCGCTCGTGATCGTGAAGCCGGACAGACGCATCGTCTACACCGGCTGCAACTGGAGCAGCATTCATGAAAACGGGAGCGTCGGCGATCTTGTGGCGGAGAAGATCACGCTCGTCGCGGCGCACCGTGTGGAGACCGCGGCTTGACGGCGGGGCGGCTGGTGGAGGCGCTGCGCGGTGATGCGCTCGCGCGGCTGCGCTGGTGCGTGGCGCGGCGGCTGGGGCTTTGTCCGGTGTCGCTGCGCGTGAGGCTTTGGCGGCGCCGCGACGTGCTGCGCTGGGCGTGCCTGCTGCTGCTTGAGGGGGAAGCGGCGGAGGACGGAGAAAGCAAGGGTGTGAATCCGCACTTTGATGTGGCGCGCTTCCGTGCGCTGGGAGGAGGCTTTCGAACGTGACGGATTTTGACGTGATCGCCGGGGCGCTGCGCGGGGAGGCGCTGCGTGAGACGGCGGCTGCGCTTTTTGCAGCGCTCTCCGGTGAGCCCGGAGGCGCAGCAGCGGCTGCGGGCTTCGGCGAAGGGGACGCCGCGGTTCCGGCGCGGGGCGGGCTCGGCTTTGCGCCGGGCGGCGCTGCGGGGCGGCGCGAGGTCGGCGCGGCGCGTTTTGCGGCAGAGAGTGTCCCGGTGCAGGCGGCGGAGATGGCAGCGGTCCGGCGCGAGGCGGCGGAGCTTGGCGGCTTCGGCGGCGCGGTTTATGGCGCGGCGGTCGAGGGCTCCGGCGGCGGGGCGGCGCGGCGCGCGGTGCTCTCCCGCACGGCGGCGGCTGCGCGGAGCGAGGGCTTCGGCGCGGAGGCGCTCAGCGAGGCGGTCCGGCGCGACAGCCGGCGCTATGACCGGAGACTGGAGTAAAAGAAAAGGAGGGGGCATGCTTATGGCGGCGAAGCTTTCGCCGATGCGCTTCAAGGGCTATGTCTGGCCGCACAATCCGCGCGTTTACGGGATCGAATACCGGCGCGAGGTGCGGGAGCGGGCGGTGCCCTTCGGGCTTTATGTTTTGCAGAATATGGGCCGCAGGCACCGCGTGCTGCGCGGCGAGGGCGAATTCTGCGGTACGGGGGCGTATGCCGAGTTCAAGAAGCTCGCGACGGTGTTTTATGAGAACACGCCGGGGCTGCTGGTGCATCCGCTCTGGGACACGGCGACGGCGTTTTTCGTCGCGCTGGAGCTGGAGCAGGAGCCGACGGAGAACTATGTGCGCTATTCCTTCGAGTTCTGGGAGTGCTTCGAGGGCTATCGCACGGCGCTGAAGGCGGTCGGTGCGGCGGCGCGGTCCGGCGCGGCGGAGTATGTCGTCGCGGCGGGGGACAGCATCTGGTCCATCGCGGCGGCGCAGGGGATGGACGCCGCGGCGCTGCTGGCGCTCAATCCCGATGTGCGCAATGCAAATCTCCTTGCCGCGGGGACGCGGCTGCGGCTGAGGTGAGGCAGGGATGGAGGGACGAGTTTACGATGCGGCGGGGCAGGGCTGGGACCTGCCCGTGCTGCTGCGCTGGGACGTTTCGCACGGGTTCTGCTCGCCCTGCGACTGCTTTGAGGTGGAGTTTTTATATGAGCCGGAGATGCTGGAGACACTCCGCGCGGCGTGCCGTTTTTCGGCGTTTCATGAGGGGCAGACGGTGTTTCGCGGCGTGGTGGACGAGGTGGAGCTTTCTGCGGACGATTCGGGGCGCTCCGCCGTGGTGCGCGGGCGCGGGATGCAGGCGCTGCTGCTGGACAGCGAGGCGGAGAGCGCAGACTATTCCGGCGCGGATCTGGACTTTATCTTGCAGCGGCATGTGCGCGCGCCCGGCGTTACGGAGATCGAGCGCGGGACGCTCGCGGGCTCCGCGGCGGCGTTTTCCGTTTCGAGCGGGGAGAGCCACTGGAGCGTTCTGAGCCGCTTTGCGGAGTTTTGTCTCGGCGTGCGGCCGCGGTTTTCTCCGGAGGGCGTGCTGGTGCTCGACGGCGGGGACTCCGGGCGGCGCTTTCAGCTGGACGGCGCGGCGGGGGTCGGCGCGCAGCGGCTCACGATCGACCGCTACGGCGTGCTGAGTGCGGCGGTGGTGAAAAACCGGGTGCTGCGCACGAGCGTGACGGTGGAAAACGAGGCGTTTCAGGCGCTCGGCGGGCAGTGCGTGCGCGTTCTGAACGTTCCGCGGCACACGGGCTTCGACGCGATGCGCCACACGGGGGCTTATCGCATTGCGAAAAGCCGCGAGGAGTTTTTCCGGCTGCGGGTGGAGCTGCCGGGGCTGTTCGCCGCGTTTCCGGGCGACCGCGCGGCGGTCACGGGCTCATCGCTCGGCGTCAGTGGGGAGATGCTGGTCTGGAGCAGCCGCTGCTTTGCGGACGCCGAGCGCGCCGGGACGGTGCTGGAGCTGCGGCAGCTCTGAGCGAAAAGGAGGTTTTTGGGAGATATGTGGTTAGCGGAACGCGCCGCGGGGAGCGGCGGGATGGGCGTTCGCGCCGGGATCGGCACGGTGACTTTTGGCGGGGAGACGCCGGCGGTGCTGCTCGGCGGGGAAGCGCGCGGGCTTGGTCTGCTCGCGCCGCGCGGCGTGGGATGGCGTCCGGCGGAGGGCACGCAGGTGCTGGTGCTGGAGACGGACGACGGCGAGCGCTTTGTGCTCGGCGAGGTGGACGGCGGCGGGGTCTTCCACTCTCTTGGAAGCGGGGAGGTCGCGCTGCGCTGCGGCGGGAACTGGCTGAAGGTCGGCAAGGACGGCATCAGCGCCGAGGGCGAGCTGCACTTGGACGGCGACGTTTATATCACGGGCCAGCTTTATGTGAACGGTGTTGCCGTCGGGACGGAAGGGGCGTGACAGAGGAGATGGAGCTGAAGATCCGGGACGGGCAGTATGTTCTGGGCGCGTCCGGCGCGCTGGAGACGGTGGACGGAGACGCCGAGGCGGTGCAGCGCGCGCTGATGCGCCTTGCGGCGCGGCGCGGGGGCTTTGCACCGGAGCCGGAGTACGGCAGCCGCCTGCACACGCTCTGCCGCCTGAAGCCGGGGCAGCGCGCTGCGGCAGCGCAGCAGTTCGTGCGCGAGGCGCTTGCGCCGGAGACGGAGATCGCGGTGCGCAGCGTGGACTATGTTCCCGGCGCGGACGGAGAGGCGGTCGTGCGCGTGGCGCTCGCCGTCGGGGAGACGGAGACGGAGCTCTCCGTGAAGGTCTGAAGGGAGGCTATTGGCAAAAATGAGAACGACGGATGAGATATACGAGTCGCTCTGCTCGGCGTTTTCCGGCGAGAGCGGCGCGGCGGTGATCGAGGACGGAGACCTTTCGCTGCGTCTGCGCGCGGTGGCGGCGGAGGTCTGCACGCTGGAGGCGCATGCGCAGTTTGTGCGCCGCCAGAGCTTTCCGCAGACGGCGACGGGCGGGTATCTCGACATGCATGCCGAGGTGCGCGGGCTGCTGCGCCGCGGCGCGGAGAAGGCGCGGGGCGCGCTGCGTTTTTATGTGGAGACGCCGGCCTCCGCGGCGCTCAGCGTTCCGGCGGGGACGCGCTGCATGACGGCGGGCGGCGTGGCGTTCGTCACGACGGAGGCGGGCGTTATCGCCGCGGGCGAGCGCGGCTGCACCGTGGCTGCGGAGGCGGAAAACGCCGGGAGCGGCGGCAATGCGCCGCGCGGGGCGGTCAGCTTTGCGGTGCTGCCGCCGGCGGGCGTGAGCGGTGTGGTGAACGACGCGGCGTTTTCCGGCGGCAGGGACAAGGAGAGCGACGGAGCGCTGCGCGAGCGCGTGATGGGGTCTTACCGCACGCTGCCGAACGGGGCAAACGCCGCGTATTACGAGAGCCGCGTGCGTTCCGTCGGCGATGTGGAGGCGGTGACGGTGCTGCCGAAAAAGCGCGGGCTCGGCACGGTGGACGTGCTGTTCACGGTCGCCGGGGGCGTGCCGGACGCGGAGAAGATCGCGGAGGTCAAGGCACTGCTCGAAGGCGAGCGCGAGATCTGCGTGGACATTGCCGTCAGCGCGCCGGAGACGGCGGCGGTGGACGTCGCGGCGGCGGTCACGGCTGCGGCGGGCTATGGTGCGGCGGCGGTGAAAGCGGCTGTGGAGGAGGCTGTCACGGCATATTTCGGCGGCGCGCTGCTGGGAAAGGCAGTCTATCGCGCGCGGCTCGCGGCGGTCGTGATGGGCGTTCCGGGCGTTGAAAACTGCGTGCTGAGCGCACCGGCGGCGGATCTTGCCGCGGCGGAGGGCGTTTTGCCTGTGCTCGGTACCCTGACGGTGACGGCGGCGGGAGGCGATAGCGCGTGAGATACGGCGAGGAGCTGAAGAAGCTTTTGCAGCCGCTCGGGATCTATGATTTGGGCGGCGCGTCCGGCGCGGAGCTGGAGGCTGTGGGCGGCGAGCTCGACCGCGTTTACGGCGCGCTCGTGGACGCCGAGCGCGAGGCGATGCCGCTGACAGCGGAGAGCGAGGGACTTGCGGCGTGGGAGGCGCTGCTGCCCTTTGTGCCGGCGTATCAGACGACGGACGATCGCCGCCGCGCGATCGCGGCGCTGCTGCGCATCGACGGGCGGAGCTTTACGGTGGACGCCATCAACGACACGCTTGCCGGCTGCGGCATCCGCGCGCGGGCGGAGGAGACGGGAAAGGTGATGACGGTGCGCATCACGTTTCCCTATAACCGCGGCGAGCCGGACGGACTTGCGGCGATCAAGGCGCGCATTGCGGAGATACTGCCCTGCCATCTTGCGGCGGAGTATCAGTTTCTTTATGTCACTTGGGAGGAGCTGGAGGCGCTTTTTCCGACATGGGAGGCGCTGGAGGACGGCGCGGCGAGCTGGCTGGAGCTGGAGCGGAGCGGAGGCGAGGCGATATGACGGAGTGGACGGTGGTGAGCGTCATCGTTGTGCTGGTCGGGTTTGTCATCTCGCTCGTGAAGCCGCTCATCAGTCTGAGCAGCGCGCTGACGCGGCTGACGGACGCCGTCGGCGTTCTGGAGCGGGAGCTCAAGAGCATTGCCGGAAAAAACAGCGAGGCGCATGCGCGGCTCTGGGGCAGGGAAGCGGAGCAGGACCAGCTTTTGCAGGAGCATGAGGTCAGGTTAACAAGGCTGGAAAAGGAATAAAAAAAGCCCCGCCGCGGTCCCTTCATTTTCAGGGCGCGGCGGGGCATTTGGGGTTTTCAGGGGAGCGCGGGGCGGCGGTCGAGGAGGACCTTGCCGAAGCAGCAGAGGGTGATGCCGGAGGAGGCGGGGACGGAGACGTCCGCGTCGGCGCGGTCGCGGTTGAGGCTCAGGAGGTAGACATTGCCGAAATTATCGCGGCAGTACTGCTTGCACTTCATGTCCCCGTCGACGAAGAACATGCCGACGTCGCCGTTTTCCACGCGGTCGCGGCGGACCAAAACGGTGTCGCCGTCGTGGATGACGGGCTCCATGCTGTCACCGTCGATGCGGACGGCGAAGTCCGCGGTGCAGTCGGCGGGGACGGCATAGTCCTCGTAGTCCTCGCCGAGCGCGGGGGAGGCGTAACCGGCGGCGGCGGGAGTCAGATAGAGCGGGATGACGCGCCCGGCGGGGCGCTCGCGCTGCTGCGCCTCGCGGCGCATGCGCTCGGTCTCGGCGTTTACGACGAGCTCGACCATTTCGCTGCCGTGGGCATCGAGCGCGCGGCAGCGCGTCAGCAGGCTCCACTCTGCGCTCGTCGGCATGTCCGGTGCGGCGGAGGACGCGGGGCAGAAGGTTTCCACCGGGACTCCGAGCATGGCGCATATACGCAGGAGCACGTCGAAATCAATTTTCATATTGTCGCGCCGGATGATGCTGTAGAGCGTCTGCGCCGGGACGCCGACGGCGCGCGAGAGCTCGCCGACGGAAAGCTGGCGTTCCGCGAGGAGCTGTTTTAAGGTCTTGCCGATCATAAGGGACCTCCGGGATTGAAAAAGAGTAGATTTTTTGTCGGAAATGCGC
>CALJDB010000007.1 GCA_938023775.1 uncultured Clostridia bacterium | reverse complement strand
TGCTCGGCCCGTCCGGCTGCGGCAAAACGACCACGCTGCGCATGATCGCGGGTCTCGAGACCCCGACGAGCGGGCGCATCACCATCGGCGACACCGTCGTTTTCGACAGCGCGCTCGGCATCAACATTCCGCCGAACAAGCGCCGCGTCGGTTTCCTGTTCCAGAACTACGCGCTCTGGCCCAACATGACCGTTTACCAGAACATTGCCTTCGGCCTCGCGAACGTCAAGGAGCCGCTGCCGCGTTATGACTTTGAAGCGAAAAACGCCGCTCACCTCGCCGAAATCCTCTCCTCCCCCGCCGAGGCCCGGCAGGTGCTCGAGGACTGCCGCGACAAGGACGGGAAGCTGGACGGCAAGAAGGCCGTGCTGAAGCTCATCGACGCCTTCACCCTCTCCCAGTACACGGCGAAGAAGCTCTTTGATCTTCTTTCGTCCGGCAAGGACGTCTCTGCCGAAGCCGCCGCCCTTCGCGCCAAAGCCGAGAATGCAAAAAAGACCGCCGAGAGCGCCGGGACGCCGCTGGACGCCGAGTTCCGCTTCACCCGCGGCGGCGAGCCCATCCTGACGACCCGCAAGCTGACAAAGGAGGAGATCGACCTCACCGTCCGCCGCGTCAGCCGCATCGTCAAGATCGGCATGTTTATGGACCGCTACCCCGCGGAGCTCTCCGGCGGTCAGCAGCAGCGCGTCGCCATCGCCCGCACCCTCGCTCCGGAGCCGACCGTTCTCTTTATGGACGAGCCGCTCAGCAACCTCGACGCGAAGCTCCGCCTCGAAATGCGCTATGAGCTCCAGCGTCTGCACGTCGAGACCGGCTCCACCTTTGTCTACGTCACCCACGACCAGATGGAGGCGATGACGCTCGCGACCCAGATCTGCCTCATCGACAACGGCGTGCTTCAGCAGTATGAAGCCCCGCTGGACGTTTACCACCAGCCGGCGAACCTCTTTGTTGCGGACTTCGTGGGCAACCCGTCCATCAACTTTGTGGAAGCCCGCGGAGCCCAGAACGCCGACGGCAGTCTCTCTCTCACCGTTCTCGGCGGCGAGAAGGCGACCTTCCGCCCCTCCGCGCCGCTCGACCTCGCCGCGTGGTTCGCCGCCCGCGACAAGGCGGACGAGGAGAAAGCCGCCGCGCTGAAGGCGAAGGCTGCGGAAAAGGGCTACGTCGAAAAGGGCAATAAGGATGAGGTCTTCCGCTACCACATCGCCAAGGTCGACGAGGAGGACGACTCCCTTCAGGACGCGCCCGCCGTCACGAATGAGGACTTCGTGCTCGGTATCCGTCCGGAGTTCCTCAACATCACCGCCGAGACCGGCGCGCTCTCCGGCGAGATTTACGGCGCGATGCCGACCGGTATGGAATCCACCATCAAGGTCCGCGTCGGCGGCTATCTGCTGACCGGCGTGGTGTTCGGCAGCTCGCTGTTCACCATCGGCGCGAAGGTGCCCGTCTCCGTCTCCGGCGATCAGGTCATGCTCTTCGACCGCCGCAGCGGAAAGCGCATCGCCTCCGGCTCGCTGACGTTCTGAAAAGCCCACGTTTTTCGCCCCGGTGCAACGAAGCTGCGCCGGGGCGTTTTTTGAGAAAGGAGAAGCGAAACTATGCGTTTTCGCGCTGTGATCTTTGATTTGGACGGCGTGCTCTGCTCCACGGACGAATATCACTATCGGGCTTGGAAAAGCCTTGCCGACGAGCTTGGCATCCCCTTTGACCGCCGGGACAACGACGCGCTGCGCGGCGTTTCGCGCATGGCGAGTCTGGAGCTCATCCTCGCCAAGAGCAGCCGGAGCTGGTCCGAGGCGGAGAAGGAATCGCTCGCCGCGCGGAAAAACGAGCGCTACCGCGCGCTGCTCGCCGGGATGAGCCCCGCGGACCTCGACCCCGCCGTCGCGGAGATGCTCCGCACGCTGCGCCGCGCCGGGCTCCGCCTCGCTGTCGGCTCGTCGAGCCGCAACGCGCCCTTTATTCTGGACCGCCTCGGTCTCGGCGGCTTCTTCGACGCCGTATGCGACGGCAGCTGCATCACCCGCGCGAAGCCGGACCCAGAGGTCTTTCTCAAAGCGGCGGAGATGCTCGCGCTCCCGCCCGCGGACTGCCTCGTCGTGGAGGACGCCGCCTCCGGCGCCGCAGCCGCCCGCGCCGGGGGCTTTCCCCTCGCCTGCGTCGGCGACGCCGCGGCAAAGGGGCACGGCGATTGGAATCTCGCCTCCGCCGCGCCGCTGGTCGGGGTGTGTTTGTAAACGAAAAAAGGCTCTCTTGTCCAAAGGACAAAAGAGCCTTTTTCATGGCGGAGAGTGCAGGATTCGAACCCGCGTGGGCTTGCGCCCTAACGGTTTTCAAGACCGCCCCGTTATGACCGCTTCGGTAACTCTCCATATCGTGCCGGGATGTCCCGGCTCTGGTATTTATATCACATTCGCGCCGCGCTGTCAACTCTCGCGCGCAATATGCATCCGCGCCGCGGCAAGGATATTGCGCATGAGCATCGCGCGCGTCATCGGACCGACGCCGCCCGGGACAGGCGTGATATACCCCGCCTTCTCCGAGACCTCGTCAAAGCACACATCGCCCGTGAACTTGCCCGTCTCCGGGTCGCGGTTCATCGCCACGTCGATCACGACTGCGCCGGGCTTGACCATGTCCGCCGTGATGAGCCGCTTATGCCCCGCCGCGACGACGATGACATCCGCCTGCCGCGTGAGCACGGCGAGCTCCGGCGTGTGGCTGTGGCAGCAGACGACCGTCCCGTTCGCGCGCAGCATCAGCATCGCCATCGGCTTGCCGACGATATTGCTGCGCCCGACCATCACACACAGCTTCCCGTCGAGCGAAATATCATACGCGCGGAACATCTCCATTATCCCCGCCGGGGTGCACGGCAGCAGCACAGGCTTGCCCGTGACGATGCGCCCGACATTCACCGGGTGGAACGCATCCACATCCTTCTCCGGGGATATCGCCTCGATTATCGCGTCCTCATCTATGCTCTCGGGCAGCGGAAGCTGGACAAGGATGCCGTCTATCTCCGCGTCGGCGTTGAGCCGCGCGATGAGTGAGCGCAACTCCTCCTGCGTGACAGAAGCGTCATACTTATACTCGCGGCTGATGAAGCCGCACTGGGCGCAGTCGCGCTCCTTACTCGTGACATACGTGCGCGAGGCGGGGTCGTCCCCGACGAGAACCACGGCAAGCCCAGGTTTTCTCGGCAGCAGTGCCGCCTCTGCGGCGGTCTGCTCGCGTATGCGCTGCGCCAGCGCCTTGCCGTCTATAAGCACAGCCATGTTCCCCTCTTCTTTCGCACGCCGGGCATTCTGCCCGGGATCATTTTTTCGCCGCGTTCGCCCGCTCGCTCGGAT
>CALJDB010000006.1 GCA_938023775.1 uncultured Clostridia bacterium | reverse complement strand
AAGACAGAATACATCAAAACGAACTAAAAAAAATAACAAACATGACAAGACGGAAGGAGGGACTTGAACCCTCCTTCCGCTTTATTTAATGCTTTTTCCGATTTTCAGCTCCCGCCGCCACGTGGGCGGCGGACCGTCGTCGCCCCAGTATTCGTCGAGCGCTGCAATTTTCCCATGGCTTACACGGAAAAACGACACGGCGTGAAACGATGCCGAACGGTAACGCGGCCAGACGTGCGTCACGGTTACGATGCAGTCCCCCGTCGGGACGATGCGTTCGATCTCCCCTTCCCACTCGCCGGGATATTCGCAGTTTGCGCGGAGATATTCCTCCACGGTAAAGCACTCGTTCGTATTGTGCCAGCACACGGCGGCGTCCGGGCAGAAACAGCCCCGCATTGCCGCGGCATCCTGCCGCAGCACGGCGGACCAGAACGCCCGCACATTCAGTTCCATAGCCCGCCTCCCTGCTTCACAGCACGGCGTCAATGGCGTCGCGGACATTGCGGACCGGGATGAGCTCCAGACCGGCGGGGGCAGCGATTTCACCGCGGACATGGGCCGGGATGACGCATTTTTTGAAGCCGAGGCGCGCGACCTCGGTCAAACGCTGGTTGAGCGCGCTCACGGAGCGGATCTCGCCGGTGAGTCCAACCTCGCCGATGGCTGTGGTGTCGTAGCTGATGACGCGGTCGCGCGCGCTGGAGGCGAGCGCCAGCACGGTGGCGAGGTCGGCTGCCGGTTCGTCGAGCTCAAGACCGCCAATCACGTTGATGTAGGCATCGCTGCCGCTGAGCGTGATGCCGCCGCGCTTTTCCATGACGGCGAGCAGCAGCACGGCGCGGTTATAGTCCATGCCGTTCGTGTTGCGCCGCGCGCCGGCGAAGCCGGAGGGTGCGACGAGCGCCTGAATCTCCGCCAGAATGGGCCGCGTGCCCTCCATCACGCAGGTGACGCAGGTGCCGGGGCAGTTTTTCGGGCGGCCGGAGAGCAGCATTTCAGACGGATTCGGCACCTCGGCGAGACCGTTGTCGACCATCTCGAACACACCGATCTCGTTCGTGGAGCCGAAGCGGTTTTTTGCCGCGCGCAGAATGCGGTAGGTCATCGCGCGGTCCCCCTCAAAATAGAGCACGCAGTCCACCATGTGCTCCAGCACCTTCGGTCCCGCGATTGCGCCCTCCTTGTTGACGTGACCGACGACGAAGCAGGTGAAGCCGCCGCTTTTCGCCGTCTGCATCAGCGCCATGGCGCAGTCCTTAACCTGACTGACGCTGCCCGGACCGCTCGTGAGATCGCCGTTGAACATGGTCTGGATGGAGTCGATGATCACGACGTCCGGCTTCAGCTCGTCGATGGAACGGAGCACATTATCGAGGTTCGTCTCGGCGAGGACGTAGAGATTTTCCTTTTCCACGCCGAGGCGCTGGGCACGCAGCTTGAGCTGGCGCTGGCTCTCCTCACCGGTGACATAGAGCACGCGCATCGCGTCGTCCAGCAGCCCGCAGATCTGGAGCAGCAGCGTGGATTTTCCGATGCCCGGCGCGCCGCCGACGAGCACCATGGAGCCGACTACGGCGCCGCCGCCGAGCACGCGGTCCAGCTCGCCCATGCCGGTGGAAAAGCGGATTTCCTCCTGCGTATCGACCTCACGGATGCGCTTCGGACGGTTCAAGCCGGCGGCGCCCGCCGCCTTGACCGCGCCCGCCTTACTCTTGTTCGGCGTGTCCGCCGGGGCTTCCACGACCGTGTTCCAGCGACCGCATGCCGGGCACTGACCGAACCATTTCGCTGTCTCATTGCCGCATTCCGTGCAGTAAAACTTCGTTTTGTCTTTCATATCGGGGTCTCCTTGGTGTGATGGTTTTTTCAGACTTCCGCGCCGAGAAATTGCAGATACGACGCCGCGAGTACAAGCGCGAGCTGCGTCTGGCAGTCCGGCGTTTTGAGCCGGGCGAGCTCCTCCGGGTTGGAGAGAAAGCCGCACTCGACCAAAACGGCGGGACAGCGGACGCTTTTCATCAGATAGATGCTGTCCGAGATCGGCGCGGCGACGCGGCGGTTATCCGGACAAAGGCAGCGCGTAAGCGCGTCCTGCATCAGCGCGGCGAGCACCTCGGAGCCCTCCTCCCTGCCGTAAAGCGCCTGCGCGCCGCGGGGACGGGCGTCAGGGTATTTGTTCTGGTGGATGCTGACGAGCACCGCGCTCGGCAGCGCGTTGATGAGCGCGACGCGCTGCTGCTGGTCCCAGACCTTTTTCGCGTGGGTCGTGGATGCAGACTCCGGGTAATCGAGCGCCTCGGCGCTGCGCGTCAGAACGCCGGGCAGACCGAGCAGACCGGCGAACGCCTTCATCCGCAGCGCGATTGCGAGGTTGATCCCGCTCTCGACGGTGCCGTCCGCTGCGACCGCGCCGCCGTCTGCTCCGCCGTGGCCCGCGTCGATGACGAGCACGGGTGCGCTTTCCAGCGCGGCGGAAACGGCGGCGCGGCGCGGTGGGGCATGGAACATTATCGCAGTTATCGCGGCAAAAAGCAAGGCGGCGGAGGCGCAAATAAGTCTTTTTTTCAAAGTTTTTCCGCGTTTTCAGAGCAAGATGCAGATGAGCCCGCCGCTGCCCTCGTTGATAATGCGCTGCACGGTGCATTGCAGCTTGCTCTGCGCGTCGTCCGGCATGGCGCGGATCTTGTTTGTGAGCCCCTCCCCTGCAATGTCGTTCAGGGACTTGCCGAAAATGTTGCTCTCCCAGATGCGGTTGATGTCGCCGTCATAGCCCTGAAGCAGGAAATTGATGACCTCCTCGGAGGCTTTTTCGCCGCCGATGGCGGGCGAGACCTCCGTCTCGATGTTCGCCATGATCATGTGGATGCTTGGTGCGCTGGCCTTCAGCTTCACGCCGTAGCGTCCCCCCTGCCGCACGATCTGCGGCTCGGCGAGGGTCATCTCCTCGATCGTCGGCATCACGATGCCGTAGCCCTTAGTGCGCACGTCCTCAAGCGCCTCATGGACGCGCTCATATTCGCTTTTCAGCCCGCTGACGGAACGGAGCAGCGCCATCAGGTCGCGGTCGGAGCGGATCTCGAAGCCGGATTCGCTGCTGAGCGTCTCGTAATAGAGCTGGGGCAGCAGCGCCACGGACACGCGGACGCAGCCGGATCCGAGCTCCAGCGCGTCCACCTCCGCGCGCTCCACGCTTCCGCTCTCGCGAATCGCGGCGGCGAGAAGCTCGGCGTCGCCGATTTTTTCGATCCCCTCCGCTGTGGATAAAATCGTGCCGTAAAGCGCGCTGCGCACCTCGTTTTCCGCGCTGAGCGCGTCCATCCACACAGGGAGCGTGATCTCATAGCGCTGTACCGGAAACTCATAGAGCAGGTCGCGCAGCAGAACGGTGAAGTCCTCCGCCTCCAGCCGCTGGCAGTTCACGGGGACGCAACGGCGGCGGTAACGCGCCTCCAGCTCCGCGGCGAGCGCCTGGGCGTCCTCGCTTTCCGGCTCGGCGCAGTTGAGCAGAATGAGATAGGGCTTGCCGATCGCGGCAAGCTCCTGCGCGGCGCGCTCCTCCGGCGCGGCGTAATCCTCGCGCGCGATGCCGCTGATGCTGCCGTCCGTCGTGACAAGGATCCCGACGGTGGAGTGGTCTGCGATGACGCGGCGCGTCCCCTCCTCGGCTGCCTGCGTCATGGGGATCTCGTGGTCGTACCACGGCGTCATCACCTGCCGCTCTCTGCCGTCCTCCAGATTGCCCATCGCGCCGTTCACCATATACCCCACGCTGTCCACCAGCCGCACGCGGCAGACGCTTCCCTCGCCGAGCGAGAGCTCCACGGGCTTTTCCGGCACAAATTTCGGCTCCGCGGTCATAATGGTGCGCCCGGAACCGCTTTGAGGCAGCTCGTCGCGGGCGCGCTCGCGCGCATAGACGTCGTCCAGTCCCGGCAGCACCATCGTCTCCATAAAACGCTTGATAAAGGTGGATTTCCCGGTGCGCACCGGCCCGACGACGCCGATATAGATGCTGCCGCCCGTGCGCTCCGCCATCTCCTGATAAATTGCGGTCTCGGTCATGATTTTCCCGTCCTCCGTTTTTGGCGATATGCCTTGATTTGTACAAGGATATGCTTTTCCAAAAGCGGCTATGACAAAAGACGTCCGGGCTTTAAGCCCGGACGCCTCTTTTGATTAAAGCTGCAATGGATGGGATCACCCAAGCGTGACCCAAATCGCGGCGCGGATGCCGCCTTCGGGATCGGTGACGCCCTCCGTGGGACCGTGGTAGTCGATCTGACCGTTCGCGGTGACGCATGCCTGAACATCCTTGGCCTCGCCGGGAGAACGCAGGTGCCACCAGCAGGCGTTGCCCTCGCTGTCCTTCGCGACCGTGACGCCGGTGAAGTCAAAGAGGTAAGCGCCTGCCTCGTCCAGACTCAGCAGGAACACCTTGTCGGTCGTGGCGTTGCCGCCGCGGATGCCGTACTTGGAGTTTGACTTGTTCTCGAGCGTGACCTCGGCGATCTTCGCCTTGTCCTTGTTGGAGAAGGTCTTCTCATAGAACTCGCCGTTCAGATAAGCGCGCAGCTCGCTCTCCTCCCAGGTGACGTCGCCGCCGGCGGCGTGGTAGGCGCGCTTTTCGAGCACGTCCTGACTCAGAAGCAGGGTCTTGCCGTCCTTCTTGTCGATGGCATACCACTTGATTCCGGCAAATTCAACGGTGGCGTAATAGTCGGCAATGCTGCCGCCGCCGGTCTGACCGCCGCTGGTCTTGTCGCTGGTTTTGCCCGCCTGCATATCGCGCAGCAGCTCGGCGGAGACCTTTACGAACTCCTCCGCGCAGCCGACAGCGCCGCCGGCGCGCTTAGCTTCCCAAGTGTCGCGCTCGTAGCCTTTCTCATCGGGCATGTACTTCTGATCGCCGTTCAGGAAGCTGACGAGCAGGGTGTGCTTGTAGGGAGAAGCCTCCCAGAGCTGGAGCTCGGTAACGGCGTTGACCTCGGGCTTGAAGCCGACGAGGGCGACGTCCTTGCCGATCTGGAGTCCGGTGACATCCACGGTAATCTCGCCGTCGCCAGCCTTGTTCGCCCAAGTGAAGCTTGTGGCGGACTGGAGCAGCTCCGGCGCGTTGTCGGTGCATGCGATGCCCTTCGCGATGGCGATGGCATCGTTGCCCATGACCTCGCCCTGCTCCTCCATAAGAGCAATGCCTTCCTCGACGGTCAGCTTGACCTCCTTGGCCTCGCCGTTTTCGTCAAGCTCATAATACATAGCGGTCTTCGCCGGGATCTGGTCGCCGGCGGCGGGCATGCAGAACATTGCCGGAACGCCGAACTCCTTCTCCATCATGACGCAGGCATAGCCCGGAACATCAGCGGAGATCTTGCGGGTGTTGGTCTCCTTCTCAAAGATGTCGACGATATTCAAATTGTCAGGTTCAACGAGCGCGATGTGGTCAGACACAAGCTCGTTCA
>CALJDB010000005.1 GCA_938023775.1 uncultured Clostridia bacterium | reverse complement strand
GCTTTTATTATGAAAATCGTTGTTTTATGCGGCGGACTGTCCAACGAGCGGGACGTCTCCATCTCCACTGGCACGGGCGCGGCGCGCGCCCTGCGTGAAAACGGCCACGAGGTCGTGCTCGTGGACCTCTACCTCGGCTTAACCGAGCCCGTCACGGATCCGGACGCCATTTTCCGCGCCGGCACGGCGCTCTCCGCCGCCGCCATCGGGGAGACGAGTCCCGACCTCGACGCCGTGCGCGCGATGCGCCCGGACCCGGACTGCCGCATCGGTCCCGGCGTGCTCGCGCTCTGCCGCGCGGCGGATATGGTCTTCCTCGCGCTCCACGGCGAGGAGGGAGAAAACGGCAAGCTCCAAGCCACGCTCGACCTCCACGGCGTGCGTTACACCGGCTCCGGCTATCTCGGCAGCGCGCTTGCCATGAACAAGGGGCTCACCAAAACCCTGCTGCGCGCCGCGGGCATCGCCGTGCCGGAGGGGATTACCCTCCGCCGCGGAGAAACGCCTTATGCTTCCGTCGGCTTCCCCTGCGTCGTGAAGCCCTGCTCCGGCGGCAGCAGCGTCGGCACCAGCATTGTGAAAAGCGAGGCGGAATACGCAGCGGCGCTCGATTTTGCCTTCCGCTACGAGGACCGCGTGCTCGTGGAGACCTATATCCACGGCAGGGAGCTGACCGTCGGCGTGATGGACGGCGCGGCGATGCCCGTCATCGAGATCATCCCCAAGAGCGGGTTTTACGACTACAAGAACAAGTATCAGGCGGGCGCGACGGAGGAAATCTGCCCCGCCGCCATCGGCGCGGAGGCGACCGCGCGCGTTCAGCGCCTCGCCGAGCGCGTGAGCGCGGCGCTGATGATCGACGCTTACTGCCGCTGCGACTTTCTCTGGGACACGGAGCGGGACGAGATGTTCTGCCTTGAGGCGAACACCCTGCCCGGCATGACGCCGACGAGCCTCATCCCCCAGATGGCGGCGGAGCAGGGAATGAGTTACGGCGCACTCTGCGAAAAAATTCTGGAGGTCAGCGGGAAAAAGTATGCCTGACATGAAAAATCTCACGCTCGAAAACCTCGTGCGGGTCTGCGGCGCGCGCTTCGTCGGCTCCGCGGCGGACCTGCCCCGCGCAGTCTCCGCCGTGACGACGGACTCCCGCGCCGTGACGCCGGGCTGTCTCTTCGCCGCCATCGCGGGCGAGCGCGCGGACGGCCACGATTTCGTCCCCGGCGCGCTGGAAAACGGCGCGCTCTGCGCGCTTGTGGAGCGCGAAGTGCCTTGTGCAGGGAACCAGCTCGTCGTGGCGGACACGCTCGCGGCGCTTCAGGCGGCGGCGGCGTTTTACCGCGCACAGTTCGATATCCCTGTGCTGGGCGTCACCGGCAGCGTCGGCAAGACGACGGCGAAGGAGATGCTCGCCGCCGTCCTCTCCCGGCGCTTCTGCGTCCACAAAACGGCGGGCAACTTCAATAACGACCTCGGCGTCCCGCTGACGTTGTTCGGTCTGCGCGAAGAGCACACGTTCGCCGTCGTGGAGATGGGTGTGTCCCACCCCGGCGACATGGAGCGCCTTGCGCGCATGGTGCGCCCGACGGCGGCGCTTTTCACCGTCATCGGACACGCGCATCTGGAGTTTCTCAAAAGCCGGGAGGGAATCTTGGCGGAAAAGAGCGTCGTAAGCCGCTATCTGCCGGAGGACGGGCTCGTGTTTTGCAGCGGGGACGACGATCTGCTCCGCGCGATGGAGACGAGCCAGCGGAAGATCACCTTCGGGCTCTCGGCGGGCTGCGACGTCCGTGCGGAGGATATCCGCCCGCTGCCGGACGGCGGCACGGCGTGCCGCATCCGCGGCTTCGGCAGGAGCTTTGACGCGGTAATCCCCGCTTACGGCGAGCACATGATCGCCGCCGCGCTGCTCGGCGCCGCAGTCGGTATGGCTTACGGTCTTACGGACGAGGAAATCGCCGCCGGGATCGCCGCCTATGCCCCGGTGGGCAGCCGCGCCCGCCGCATCGCGACCGGGCGTATCACGCTCATCGACGACTGCTACAACGCGAACCCGACCTCCACCGCCTCGGCGCTGCGCTCCCTCGCGCGCGCGGAGGGCAGGCGCGTCGCCATTCTGGGCGACATGCTGGAGCTCGGCGCGGACAGCGCGCGGCTGCACTGCGAGACCGGCGTGCTCGCCGGGCAGTGCGCGGACGCTGTGCTCTGCGCCGGGGACGCCGCGGCGGACATCGCCCGCGGTGCAGGCGAACGCGGCACCTGGTTTGAAAGCCGCGCAGCGCTCATCGCCGCGCTCCCGGCGCTGATAAAACCGGGGGACACCGTGCTTGTCAAGGCGTCGCGCAGCCTGCATTTCGAGGAGATCGCCGCCGCGCTGGAGAGTCTTTAAGTTTTTTACCGATCTTGCACAAAAAATGTGCAAACCGGGCTTGAATTTCCGCCTTTCGTGTGCTAATATGATGCT
>CALJDB010000004.1 GCA_938023775.1 uncultured Clostridia bacterium | reverse complement strand
ACCGGTCTGGATCTGCTGTCCGGTAACGCAGTCCATTTCCTGCTTGAAGCCCACGAAGGCGACGTCGCCCATCGTGATGGCGTCCACGGTGATCTCGATCTCGCCGTCGCCCGCCTTGTTGGGATAGGCGAACGCCGTCGCCGCGATGGAGACCTCCGCCTCGCTTGCGGCGCAGTCGATGCTTTTCGCGATGGCAACCGCGTCGCGGCCCATCTCCGCGCCGAGGCGGTCGACGATCTTGATGCCCTCGTCGAAGCCGATGTCGATGACGCCCCAGTTCCCCGCCTCGTCGAAGCCGTAATACATTGCGGTCTCGCGCGGGTACTGGTCGCCGGCGGCGGGCATGCAGAACAGCGCCGGCGCGCCGAACGCTTCCTCCATCAGCTTGCTCGCATGCCCGGTCACTTCGGTGTTGACCTGCCGGTTGCCGACGGTCTTGCCGGTGGTGCAGAGCGCGGAGGGCTTGGTGCCGTAGCTCAGGAAGAAGCCGATCGGACTGCCGTCGAGCGCGTCGAAGCGCAGAACGGTCATGGTCGGGTCGGTCTCCAGCGTGCTGCCGGGACCGTAGTAGGGACCGCCGCCGATCTCCGCCGGGGCGGTGATGTTCTTGTTGGCGCTGACATGGCACTCGCCGGTGCCGACGCCGAGCTTCGCGGGCTGGAAGCTCGCGATCGCCTGCTCCGCCGCCTCGCGCGCGGCGCGCTTCATCAGCGTGTCATAGGTCTCCGCCTTGGCGGTGTCGCTCGGACGGTGCATAAAGCCGAACTGGTGGGTCGTGTGGACCCAGACGTTCGCCGGGTCGACGCCGCAGATCTCGCCCACGATCTGCTTGGTATAGGCGACCTGATCCGCCGGAGCCTGCGCGACCTCCAGCGCGACGAAGGCGACGCGCACGCCGTCCTCGACGAGCAGCACGCGGGTGCAGAGGTCGTCCACGATCACGCCGTTTTCGCCCTGAAAGCTGTGGACCGCGCCGCTGAAGCCGTCCTCATAGCTGACCGTGCCGTCTTCGGCGGTCTTGATAAAATAGTCCTGCGGGAAGACCATCGCAGCGATCCCCGCGCCGGCGCGCAGCGTCTCGCCCGTCCCGGCGCGCTCCGGGCTCAGCAGGCGCACGGTGCTTGCCGCGTCGTCCCAGCTGACCTCGCAGCCGAGGGCTTCGGAGATGGCGCGGACGGGGAGGTAAACGCTGTCGTCCATGATGAAGGGCTCGGTCGCCTTGCCGCCTGCGTCCGTCGGGGTGAGCGTCTCGCCGTCAAGGGTGATGCGGATATTGCGGTAAGTGAGCGTCTTCTGCACCGCGCCCGCCGCGGCGAGGGCGGACTCGCCGGAGCTCTTCTCGCTGGTGGAAAAGGCCGAAAGAGCGGGTATTTCGGGGGAAGTCCGCGACTTTTACCGGGGCCTCGGCGGCGTGCCGGAGCCCTTCACGGACATCTGGGCCTGCGGCTTTGCGCGGGACATCCTCCGCCTCGGGCCGGACGAGCTCTATGTGGACGGCGGGGCCGAGGACCTCTTCTCCTCCCACCGCTTCGCGCGGCTGACACGTGGTAAATACAGGGGCATAATCGCCTTTGAGCCCTCCCCCGCCAACTACCGCGTCTGCCTGACGAACAGCGCGCTCTTCGACTCCCGGCTCAGCCTGCGCCGCGAGGCGCTCAGCTCGCGCTGCGGCGGGCTGCGGTTCACCGAGCGCGGCCCGGATTCGAGGTCAGACCAGGGCGGCGAGCTCACCGTGGAGGCCGTGACGCTGGACGCCGCGCTCGCCGGCGCGGAGCCGAGCCTCATAAAGCTGCACCTCGAGGGCGGGGAGCTGGACGCCGTGGAGGGCGCGGCGGAGACGATACGCCGCTGCGCGCCGCGCCTCGCCGTCTGCCTGCACCGGGACGAGGACGCGCTGCGCATCCCGGCGCGGCTGCTGGAGCTCCGGCCGGACTACCGCTTCTGGCTGCGGCACTACTCGAGCAGCGTGACGGAGACGGTGCTCTACGCCAAAAATGAACACACCGAGCTATATCCCGCCAGCCTGACCAAGATCATGACCGCGCTGCTGACGCTGGAGGCCGTGGATCAGGGGAAGCTGGCGCTGGATCAGGAGCTGACCGCCACCGCCTCCGCGCTGGACGGGCTGGCCGCCGACGGCAGCACCGCCGGGATCAAGGTGGGCGAGAC
>CALJDB010000003.1 GCA_938023775.1 uncultured Clostridia bacterium | reverse complement strand
CCTCAACGGCGATGAGGTCATTCTTGATCTTGGTCTCCGCATCGCTCGTGACGCGCAGGGCGAGCATGTCCATAACGGAGGGGTGATAGGGCTTCCCCTGCGCCTCGAACGCCTTGGTGATGGCGGCGCTGATCTTGCGGATGTCGAACTCCGCGACCTTCCCGTCGCGCTTCAGAACCTGATACATAGTCTTCAGTTCTCCTTCTCTCTTGTATGATGAAAGTAAATATAAAACACTATCTCTTGTGCCGCCCTTTCGGGAGCTGGCACAAGAGATAGTAGCAGAGTTTGATCCGAATGTCAAGAGCAAATTGCAAATTTATTGATATTTTATACCGATAAAAGTAAGAAAGACAACCAGAGTCAATTTCTTACAAATCGTAACGCCCCTCAGTCCGCCCCGCGGATGCCCACCTCGACGACAAACCCGCGCAATATCTCCGCCCAGCGCTCCAGCGTGGGCATATCCGGCGCGGAGAAGCCCGCGAAGGCAACGGTGTCGCGGTCAGCGAAGGGCTGCAAGAATATCCGCCGCGCCCCGGCGAGAAACTCCCCGACGCCGCGGATCGAGTCGTCGTCATGCAGCTCGCGACAGACCGTCGTGCGGAACTCATAGTCCACCCGCCCCTCCATCAGCAGCGCGGCGCTCTCCCGGATCGGTGCGAGGTCCAGCCCCGCCACGCCGACCGTCTCGGCATAGCGCTCCAGCGAATTTTTGACGTCCATCGCAACATAGTCGACGAGTCCCTCGTCCAGAAGTGCGCGCAGCCGCGCCGGATGCGTGCCGTTCGTGTCGAGCTTCACGGCATAGCCCAGCGCGCGCACTTCGCGCAGCAGCGGCGCGATGTCGCGCAGGAGCGGCTCCCCGCCCGTCACGGCAACGCCGTCGAGCAGCCCGACACGCTTTTTCAAAAACGCGAGCAGCTCGCCGTCGTCCATCACGGCGGGTGCGCTGCCGTCGATGAGCTCGGCGTTGTGGCAGTAAGGGCAGCGCAGATCGCAGCCGCCGAGAAACACCGTGCAGGCAACGCGGCCGGGAAAATCCAGCAGCGTCATTTTTTGCAGTCCGTGGATCAGCATCGTTTTTCAGTTCTCCTCCTCTTCCGAAAGCCCCAGCCGGGCGAGAATGGCGTTCTTTTCGTTCGGCACCTCGCCGTCCAGAACGGCGCGGAGCGCGTCATTCAGCATTCGCCCCATCTCCGGACCGGGCGCGACACCGCAGCGGCGCAGCGTATCGCCGTTCACGGCGAGAGAGCGCAGCGAGAGACACTGCCCCTCCGCAATCGCCTCGCGCGCAAGGCGCTCTAACTCGTCATACTCGCGCTGGCGATAGCGCAGCACCTCGCCCTGCCCGAAATTATCCGCGCGCTTGAGCGCGAGGAGCTGGAAAAACCCCTCCTCACCGAGCCGGCTCAGCGCGCGGCGCACGGCGGGAGCCGTCGGCTCGATGACCCTGTCATGCCAGCGGATGAGCAGCGTGACGCGCTCGCGCGTCGCGGTGTCGAAGCGCAGGCGGCGCAGGATTTCGTCCGCCATCTCCGCCCCGCGCTCCGGGTGTCCGTAAAAATGTCCCACGCCCTCCGCGTCGAGCGTAAAGCAGGCGGGCTTTGCAATGTCATGCAGCAGCGCGGCGAGCCGGAGCACCGGCACGGGCGCGATTGCCTCCACCGCGGCGGCGGTGTGCTCCAGCGCGGTGTAAATATGGCAGGGGTGGCGCTGGTCGAAGCCCTTTTGCAGCGCGAGCTCCGGCAGCACCGGCGCGAGCAGATCGATCCGCTCCGTCAGCACGCGGCGCACGCCCGCGCCGCAAAGCAGCTTCACGAGCTCCGCCGCGACCCGCTCCGCGCTGACCGCGCCGAGCGCCTCCCGGTGCCGCAGCGCCGCCGCGGCGGTCTCCGGCTCGATCGAAAGCTCCAGTGTCGAGGCAAAGCGCGCCAGACGCATGATCCGCAGCGCGTCCTCGGAAAAGCGCCGGTCCGGGTCGCCGACGCAGCGGAGGACCCCGGCGGCGAGATCATCGCGCCCGCCGAAGGGGTCGGCGAGCCCCCGCCGCGGGGAATACGCCATGGCGTTCACGGTAAAGTCCCGCCGCGCAAGATCGTCCCGCAGCGAGCGCGTGAAGCGCACAGAGTCCGGGTGCCGCGCGTCGGCATAATCGCCGTCCACGCGGAAGGTCGTGATCTCCAGCGGCTGTCCGGCGAGCAGCACGGTCACGGTCCCATGGCGCAGCCCCGTCTCGATGACGCGCTCGCCGGCGAACACCGCCTCCACCTCCTCCGGCAGCGCCGCCGTCGTGAGGTCATAGTCCCCCGGCGCCACGCCGCGCAGCGCATCCCGCACGCAGCCGCCGACCGCATAGCTTTCAAAGCCCGCCGCCTCCAGCCGCTCCAGCGCCTCCGCCGCAAACGCGGGCAAAACGATCTCCACGAAAGCCGCGCCTCCTCTCCCGAAACTTTTTTGCCGATTATACCACGCCCGCCGAAAATCGGCAAGCCCTCCCCGGAACGCGATACCAAAATGTTGCAATTTGCGGCTAAACTGTCTATAATAAAACTATAACAAAAACCCACCTAACCCGATAATCGAGGATACCGCTATGAACTATGTGACCCTCGTCTTCCCCTTGGCGCTCATCGCCTTTCTTCTGCTTTTCTATTGGGAAGCCCTCCCCGCCCTGCGCGTCCCGCTGGCGCAGCCGCAGCGCGACACCCGCTGGCGCCGGCGCGACAGCGTCGTCTGCCTCGGCATCACCGTGCTCTACGCCCTCGTCGCCTTCGCCGACCTCGGCAACACCCACGGCGTGGAGACCTTCTGCAAATTCCAAAGCCGCGGCGACTACGCGGAGATCACCCTCGCCGAGCCCGCCGAGCTCGGCAGCATCCGCTATTATTCCGGACTCTATATGGGCGAATACTCCCTGTACGTCTCCGCCGACGGCGAGGATTTCGACTACGCCGCCGCGCTCCCGCAGGGCCACACCAAGGTCTTCAAGTGGAACGAGGAGGCGCTGGAGCAGCCCCGGACGGCAAGGGCGATCCGCATCGTTGCCGACGGCAAGCTCTGGCTCGGCGAGATTGCGCTCTATGACGCGGACGGCGCGCTCCTCAGGGACCTCTCCTGCGCCGACGGCGGCAGCGCACTCATCGACGAGCAGGATGAGATCCCGGTGGCTTACGATTACCGCAACAGCACCTATTTCGACGAAATTTACCACCCCCGCACCGCCTACGAGCACCTCGAAAACGAGCCCCCCTACGAGATCAGCCACCCGCCGCTCGGCAAGATGATCATGTCCCTCGGCATCGCCATCTTCGGCATGGTGCCCTTCGGCTGGCGCTTTATGGGCGTGCTCTTCGGCGTGCTGATGCTCCCCGCGCTCTATTTTTTCCTGAAAAAAATGCTCGGCGGCTATCTCATCCCCGCCTGCGGCACGGCGGTCTTCGCCTTCGACTTTATGCACTTCGTCCAGACCCGCCTCGCCACGATCGACACTTATGCCGTGTTTTTCACACTGCTGATGTATCTCTTCTTCTGGCTCTACTGGCGCGCCGACCGGCAGAGCGGCAGGTGGCGCCTACCCCTTGCGCTCAGCGGCGTATGTTTCGGGCTCGGCGCGGCGAGCAAGTGGACGTGCATCTACGCCGGCGGCGGACTTGCCGTCCTCTGGCTGCTCGACCGCATTTTCCGCGCAAGAACGCTCTATGTGCTGGACCGCCGCGGCGCTTATTGGCGCGAGACATGGAAAAACGTTCTATGGTGTCTCGTCTTCTTCATCGCCGTCCCCGCCTGCATCTATTACGCGAGCTATTACCGCTACGGCACCGCCGCGGGACTCTCCGGCGGCATCGGGATGTTCTTCACGCGCGACTACGCGAAGCTCGTGCTCGACAATCAGAACTACATGTTCACTTACCACTCCGGCGTGACGAGCACTCACCCCTATTCCTCCGTCTGGTGGCAGTGGATGCTGGATATCCGCCCCATCCTCTATTATCTGGAGTACTCCGCGGACGGCGCACGCCGCAGCTCCTTCGGCGCCTGGGTGAACCCGGCGCTCTGCTGGGCGGGGCTGCTCGCGATGGCTGCGATGGCTTACCTTGCCGTCCGCCGCCGCGAAGATCACTTCCTTCAGCGCGGACTTGGCGAGCGCCTCCGCTTCCAGCGGCATGCTCTGGCGGATATTGGCGTTCCATTTGATAATCGCAGGCTGCATCGTCAGCGCGTTCGCCGCGTCGACGGCCGCGCCGGTTTCAGCCTTCCAGGTTTCCTCCAGCGCCGCGGCGGCGGCCACATTGCCATAGGCCGCGTTCTGACGCATGCCGCTGGCGCGGAAGGTCGTCACGCCGCTGAGATAGCGGCCCTCGCCCTGCTTTGTATAATCTGTCGCGTTGCCCAGGGCGATCGCGTTTTCGCGGCTGAAGCTCTCCTGCTCCTGGCCGCCGATGTAAACGTTCTCGCTGACGGAGGCGGTATTCTCGGCGAAGCCGTTTTCCGGCTGCGCCTGAGCCTGCGTCTGCGGCTCGGGCTGCGGTTCGGCGGTGGGTTCGGGCTGCGGCTCGCGCACGCTGACGTACG
>CALJDB010000002.1 GCA_938023775.1 uncultured Clostridia bacterium | reverse complement strand
CGCGAGATCATCTCCAACGCATCCGACGCGATCGACAAGCTCTGCTACCTGTCCCTCACGGACGACGGTGTGGGCTTGGAGCGCGGCGACTTCCGCATCCGCCTCACGGCGGACCGCGACGCCCGGACGCTCACCGTCAGCGACAACGGCATCGGCATGACGCGCGAGGAGATGGAACAGAATCTCGGCGTTATCGCGCGCAGCGGCTCGTTCCAGTTCAAGCACGATATGGACGCGGAGGAGAAGAACCGCGCGGACGTGGACATCATCGGGCAGTTCGGCGTCGGGTTTTACAGCGCGTTTATGGTCGCGGACAAAGTGACCGTCGTCTCCCGCAAATACGGCGAGGAGACCGCGAGCGTCTGGGAGAGCACCGGCGCGGACGGCTACACCGTCACCGATGGCGAGCGCACCGCGGCGGGCACGGACGTCATCATGCACTTGAAGCCCGACACGGAGGAGGAGCACTACGGCGAGTATCTGGAGAGCTGGCGGCTGAAGGAGCTCGTGAAAAAATACTCCGACTATGTCCGCTGGCCCATCGTCATGGACGTTGAGCACTATGAGCAGAAGGAGACCGGCGAGGTGGACGACGACGGCAAGCCCAAGACCGAGTTCGTCAGCACCATGGAGGAGGAGACCGTGAACTCCATGGTCCCCATCTGGCAGCGCAGCCGCTCCGACGTCAGCGACGACGACTGCAAGGCGTTCTATAAGGAAAAATTCCACGACACGGAGGAGCCGCTCGCGGTCATCCGCGTGAACGCGGAGGGCGCCGTCACCTATAAGGCGATGCTCTTCATCCCGGCGAAGGCGCCCTACGATTTTTATAGCCGCGACTATCAGCCGGGGCTCCAGCTCTACAGCAGCGGCGTGATGATCATGGATAAGTGCGCCGACCTGCTGCCGGACTGCTTCCGCTTCGTCCGCGGCGTCGTCGATTCGCCGGACCTCTCGCTCAATATCTCCCGCGAAATTTTGCAGCACGACCGGCAGCTTCGCGTCATCGCGCAGAATCTGGAGAAAAAGATCCGCGCGGAGCTCAAAAAGCTGCTGGACGAGAACCGGGAGGCTTACACGCAGTTCTGGCGCGCCTTCGGCTTGCAGATCAAATACGGCGTCGTCGCCGATTACGGCATGAAAAAAGACGAGCTGAAGGACCTGCTCGTGTTCGCAAACTCCTTCGGTGAGGAGCTTATGAGCCTCGGTGAGTATGCAAAAAAGATGCCGGAGAGTCAGAAAATGATTTACTACGCGGCGGCGGAGACCCCCGCGCTCGCCGCGGCGCTGCCCCAGACGGAGCAGGTACGCGACGCGGGCTTCGGGCTGCTCTATATGACCGACGATGTGGACGAGTTCCTCGTGCAGCTGCTCGGCGAGTATGAGGGCAAGAAGTTTTGCAACGTCAGCGCCGCGTCGGACCTCGGTCTGGAGACCGATCTCGAAAAGGCGGACACGGAGAAGAAGGCGGAGGAAAATCAGGCGCTGCTCGACTTCGTGAAGGAGAGCCTCGGCGACGAGGTGTTCGCCGTGCGCCTTTCCCACAAGCTCAAGACCCACCCCGTCTGCCTCACCACGGAGGGCGAGATCACGCTGGAGGTGGAAAAATACTTCCGCGCCCTGCCCGGCAAGGACGAGGACAAGCCCCGCGCCAAGAAGGTGCTGGAGCTCAACGGCTCCCATGCCGCGTTCGAGGCGCTCCGCGCCGCTTACGACGCCGGAGACCGCGACCGCGCCGCGCGCTACGCAAAGGTGCTCTACGCGCAGGCAAGGCTCATCGCGGGACTCCCGCTGGAAAACCCGGCGGAGTACGCGGAGCTGGTGTGCACGTTATTCTAACCAAGCGCCGCGAAGCGGCACCTTTTAAAGGCTCCCCTGTGCAAGGGGAGCTGTCAGCCGAAGGCTGACTGAGGGGTTGTTACCAAGCCTCCGGAAACGCCGAGCCTGGATATTTCGGAAGCTTACAACCCCTCCGTCTGCCGCTGCGCGGCAGCCACCTCCCCTTGCACAGGGGAGGCGGCTCACACCCCACCCCAACACCATGGAGCGGATCAGATCATGGACAAAACACTCGGCATTTATATCCACATTCCCTTCTGCGCCAGCAAGTGCGGCTACTGCGATTTTTATTCGCTCGCGGGCTGCGACAAGCTGATGCCGCGCTATCATAACGCGCTGCTCCAGCATCTGCGCGAGGCGGGACCGCAGCTGCGGGAATACTATACGGACACGGTCTATTTCGGCGGCGGAACGCCGAGCTATTACGGCGCGCGGCGCATCTGCGACATTTTCAACGCGCTCAAGCGCGACGCGCTCGTCTATAAAACCGCGGAGGTCACGGTGGAGGTCAACCCCGACAGCGTGACCCGCCGCGATCTTCTCCTGCTGCGCAGCGAGGGCGTGAACCGCCTCTCCATCGGCGCGCAGTCGGCGAACGACGCAATATTGAAGCTCATCGGCAGACGCCATAACTGGAAGCAGGTGGAGGCGGCGGTGAAAAACGCGCGCGCCGCCGGGTTCGATAACGTCAGCCTCGACCTCATTTACGGGCTGCCGAGCCAGACGCGCATGGACTGGACGGACACGCTGGGCCGCGCGCTCGCGCTCCAGCCGGACCACCTCTCCTGCTACGGCCTGAAGCTGGAGCCCGGCACGCCGATGGCGCGGGACTATGCCGGCTCGCCTATCCTGCCGGACGACGACGAGCAGGCGGATATGTACCTTTACACCGTCGAGACGCTTGAGCGCTACGGCTACCGGCAGTATGAGATCAGCAATTTCGCAAAGCCCGGCTTCGAGTCGAAGCACAATCTGAAATACTGGCTTTTGCAGGACTACATGGGCTTCGGTCCCGGCGCGGCGAGCTGCGCCGGCGGCGTGCGCTACAGCTATGAAAAGGATCTGCAAAAATACATAAGCGGCGTTCAGAGCGGGGAGAGTATTCTTGCCGAGTGCGAGAAGGTCGACCTGCTGGGCAGAGCCGCGGAGTATCTGATGCTCGGAATGCGGACGGTGCGGGGCATCTCCGCGAAGGAGTATCATAACCTTTACCGCAGCGATTTTGCCCCGTTGGAGGAGCTTTTGCAGGAATTTGCCCGCAAGGGCTGGGCGGTGGAGGAATCGGGCCGCTGGCACTTTACGCCCTCGGGCTTCCTGCTGAGCAACATGCTCATCGGGCTGATGCTCGATAAGCAGGGCGAATATAAGCTGAGCGGCAACCCGTGGGTGGACAGCATGGACCTCTTCGCCGAGCGCGGCGAGCTCCCCGCGGGGGACGAGATATTTTATAAAGTCAAATGAGACCCGCTGCGCTGGGCTCTCATTTGAAACGCTTCGCGTCAAACCGAATGGCGGAGCCATTCGGTTTGAAAAAGCTTCACTCCGCTCAGCGCACGCCCCGGAGGGCGCACGTTCGCTCCGCGCAGAGTATTTTTCGGCATGCACGTGTCGCGCCGAAAAATAATTGAAATTCATTTGCGGCGTGCGCGCCGCAAACTCTGCGAGGCTTTTTCTTTCTTTTTGGAGATTTATTATGACGAAGAAAACCCCATCTCATACCGCGCGGGGGCGCGGGCGATTGGTTTTGATCACGGTTCTGGTCGTGCTGGCGGTGCTGCTTTCCGCGGCTGCGGCGGGCGTCGTGCTCGCCGGGCGCTATGACAAGGTTTATCCGAATGTTTCCCTTGGGGGCGTCGCCCTCGGCGGGATGACCGTGGACGAGGCGGCGCAGACGCTGCGCGATGCCGGCTTCGGCGAGGTCCCGGAGGGCAGCGTGACGGCGGAGCTCCCCGCCGGCGTGGAGCTGACGCTCAGCGCCGACGAGGTCTGCACGGCGGAGCCGGAGACGCTCGCGAAGCGCGCTTACGACGCGCCGCGCGGCGGCAGCGCCGTGGAAAACGCGCTCGGCTATCTGCGCTGCGCGCTCGGCGGCGGGCTCAAGCTCGACGCGGAGGCGGCGTTCACGGTGGACGAGACCGCCATCCGCGCCGCGGTGGACGCCGCCGCGCAGGAGGCTCGGCTCTCGCTGCTGGAAAATGAGCTGCGCATCGGCGAAGACAGCATCACCGTCGTCAAGGGCGCGCAGGGCGTCACCATCGACTGCGACGCGCTCGCCGCCCGGATCGCCGCCGCGTTCCGCGAGCAGGACTACGGCGCTTTCCGCTATGAAGCGGAGATCGAGCCGGACGCCGCGCTGGACCTTCAGGGCGTTTACAACACCGTTTACGCCGAGCGCGCTGATGCTTACTATGACCCGGAAACGGGCGAGATCGTGCCGGAGACCGTCGGCGTCAGCTTCGACGTCGCGGCGGCGCAGCGTCTCTGGGACGCCGCGGGCTACGGCGAGACCGTGGAGATCCCGCTCGAGCTCGACGAGCCGGAGGTGACGGCGGCGGAGCTGGAGGAGCTGCTTTTCCGCGATAAGCTCAGCGAGTCCACCACCTCGCTCTGGGGCAGCGGCGCGGGCAGAATCAACAACGTCCGCCTTGCGGCGGAGGCGATCGACGGTATCGTGCTGATGCCGGGGGACGAGTTTTCCTATAACACGGCGCTCGGCAAGCGAACGCAGGAGCGCGGCTATATGCTCGCCGGGGCTTACTCCGGCGGCGAGACCGTGCAGGAATACGGCGGCGGCATCTGTCAGGTGAGCTCCGAGGTCTATTACTGCGCGCTTTACGCCAATCTGAAGATCACCGCCCGCACCTGCCACATGTTCCCGGTCGGTTATCTGCCCGCGGGACTGGACGCCACGGTGAGCTGGGGCGGACCGGAGTTCAAATTCGTGAACGACCGCGAATACCCCGTGCGCATCCGGGCGTATATGGCGGAAAATAACGCCTCCGTCACCGTGGAATTCTGGGGCACGGACACGGACGGCAGCTATGTTGAGATGACAGCGAACACGTGGTTTTTCTTCGACAAAAAGTGGACGGACGTAAAGCTCGGCTACAAGGCGCAGACTTACCGCAGCGTATATAGCGCCGACGGCACACTTTTAAGCCGCACGGCGGAGGAGCTCAGCACCTATAACTATCACGAGGAGGACATCGAGTGGCCGCCCGAAGCGCTCGAACCGGAGGAGACGCCGGTCCCGAGCGAGACCCCGACGCCGACGGAGACGCCGCAGCCCACCGAGCCGCCCGCCGAAACGCCGACGCCGGATCCGACCGAGCCGCCCGCAGAAACGGAAACGCCCGTCCCCGCCGAGACCCCCGTTCCGACCGAGCCGGCGGACGCGCCGCAGGAATGACCAAAAAACTGGGAAAGACAGAGGAAATAAACGCACATGGAGAAGAAAAAGTTTTACATCACCACGCCGATCTACTACCCTTCGAGCAATCTGCACATCGGACACGCCTACTGCACGACGGCGACGGACGCGATGGCGCGCTATAAGCGTCTGACCGGCTGCGAC
>CALJDB010000001.1 GCA_938023775.1 uncultured Clostridia bacterium | reverse complement strand
CACGACGTATCCGAACGTGCTCGTGAGCGCCAACATAGGCATCGCAGTCGGCATGGCGAGCCAGATTTGCGGCTTCAACCTCGGCGAGGTCTGCCAGACGACGATCGACTATATCGCCGACCCGGAGCTCGACCTGCTCGCGACGCTGCCCGCCCCGGATTTCCCGACCGGCGGCGAAATTCTCTATGACCCCGCCGAGATGGCGGAAATTTACCGCACGGGCCGCGGCAGCTTCAAGGTGCGCTCCCGTTGGCGCTATCTCCCGAAGGAGAACATGATCGAGGTCTATGAGATCCCCTACTCCACCACCGCCGAGCAGATCATGGACAAGGTGGCGGAGCTCATGAAAAGCGGCAAGGTGCGCGAGATCAGCGACATGCGCGACGAGACGGACCTCTCCGGTCTGAAGCTCACCATCGACCTAAAGCGCGGGACGGACCCGGAAAAGCTGATGGCGAAGCTTTTTAAGCTGACGCCGCTCATGGACCCCTTCGCCTGCAACTTCAACATCCTCATCGGCGGCAATCCGCGCGTCATGGGCGTGCGGGAAATTCTCGACGAGTGGCTCGCATGGCGCACCGACTGCGTGAAGCGCCGGGTCTACTTCGACCTCTGCCGCAAGAAGGAGAAGCTGCATCTGCTCAAGGGTCTTGAAAAGATCCTGCTGGACATCGACAAGGCGATCCGCATCATCCGCGAGACCGAGCGCGAGGCGGACGTAATCCCGAACCTCATGATCGGCTTCGGCATTGACGAGGTGCAGGCGGAATATGTCGCGGAGATCAAGCTCCGCAATATAAACCGCGAATATATCCTAAAGCGCGTGGAAGAAACGAGCGCGCTCGAAAAAGAAATCGCCGAGCTGGAGGACACGCTTGCGAGCCGGCGGCGCATCCGCTCGATCATCACGGACGAGCTGCGCGCCGTCGCAAAAAAATACGCCCAGCCGCGCAAAACCGGGCTCGTCTTCGCCGACGAAGCGCCGGAGGCGGAGGAGGAAGAGCCGGTGGAGGACTACCCCGTCACCGTGTTCCTCTCCCGCGGCGGCTATCTCAAGAAAATCACGCCCCAGTCGCTGCGCATGAGCGGCGAGCAGAAATATAAGGAGGGCGACGGTCCCTTCCGCAGCTTCGAGACGACGAACCGCGGCGAGCTGCTCGTCTTCACGGACCGGCAGCAGTGCTACAAGCTGCGCTTCGCCGACTTCGAGGACACCAAGGCGAGCGCGCTCGGCACCTATCTGCCCACGAAGCTCGAAATGGACGAGGGCGAGACGGTCGTGGACGCCGCCGACCCCGGCGATTACAGCGGCGACCTCCTGCTCTTCTACGAAAACGGCAAGGTCGGCAGAGTGGAGCTCTCCGCTTACGCGACGAAGACGCGCCGCCGCCGTCTGACCGGCGCATGCTCGGACAAGAGCCCGCTCGTCACCGTGCTGCCGCTCCGCGGTGAGGCGGAGATCGCGGCGTTCACGAGCGAGGGCAGAGCCCTCGTGTTCCACACCGGGCTGCTCCAGCGCAAGACGAGCCGCAACACCCAAGGCGTCGCGCTCGCGCGGATGAAGCCGAAGTATCACCTGACGGACGCCAAGCCCCTCGCCGAAACGCCCATTCAGGACGTTTCGCGCTACCGCGTGCGCTCTCTCCCCGCGCTCGGCGCGCTTTTGAAGGAAGCCGACGCCGGACATGAACAGCTTTCTCTTCTGGAGGACTGAGATGAATCAAACGATTAAGCAGTATATCGTGGGCTATATCAAGATCCTGCTCGGCGCGATGTTTTACGCGCTCGGCTTCGGGCTCTTCTGCTACCCGAACGACATCACGACCGGCGGCGTCACCGGTATCGCGATGATCATCAACTATCTGACGGACCTGCCCGTCGGCGTGCTCACCATCGTCATCAACGTGCCGCTTTTCTTCTTTTCGTGGCGCAAATTCGGGCTGAAGTTCATCATCGCCTCCCTCGCGGGAACGCTGCTCGCCAGCGTGTTTGTGGACCTCGTGGCGCTGCTGCCGGTGGAGATCACCCATGACGCGCTGCTCGGCTCGGTCTACGGCGGCTTCGTCAAGGGCTTCGGGCTGGGACTCGTCTATTCCGCGGGCGCAACGACCGGCGGCGTGGACCTCATCGCGAAGTTCCTGCGCCGCAAGTATCAGCATATCAACTTCAGCACCTTCATTCTCATGATGGACGTCGCCATCATCGCCGCCTTTGCCGTCATCTTTAAAAAGTATGAGAGCGCGATGTACTCCATCATCTGCATGTTCATCGCGAGCAAGACGATCGACTTCGTGCTCTTCGGCGCGGTAAACAGCAAGGTCTGCTATATCATCACGGATGAGTCCGTCCCCATCAAGGACGCCATCGTCACAAAGCTCCACCGCGGCGTCACCTTCCTCCACGGCGAGGGCGCGTGGAGCCACAAGGAAAAGGACATCATCCTCTGCGTCATCCGCCAGAGCCAGATCGTGGACCTCAAGCACATCGTCCGCGCGATTGACGAGCACGCCTTCGTCATCGTGAGCGACAGCCGCGAGATCTTCGGCAAGGGCTTCATCAGCATCTCGGACGAAAACTGAGAAGGAGGTGCGCGCCATTCCCATGAAAAAACGCCTGTCCGCCCTGCTGCTTGCGGCGGTGCTGATGCTCTCCGGCTGCTCGCTCTATGAGGCGGAATACAGCTGGTCCGAGCCCTATTCCGGCGCGCTCGTCCCCGTCGGGGACGACGCCGCGGAGGTGCGCAACCTCAGCATGCTCAAAAGCGCGCTGCTGAACCTCATCAGCGCCCACGCGGAGTCCGGCGCGCTCAGCTTTCAGCATTACAGCGGCTCCGCGGTGGACGACCTTGCCGCCGTCTGCCTCGAGATCCGCACGGAAAACCCCCTCGGCGCTTACGCCGTGGAGTCCATCGGCTTCGACACGAGCCGCATTGTGTCCTATTACGTCGCGGACGTCTCCATCGTCTATAAGCGCACGGCGGAGGAGATCCGCGCCGTGCAGGAGGTGTTCAGCCGCGAGGAGCTGAGCGCGGTGCTCACGGATGCACTGGCGCGCTTTGACCGGTCGCTCGCCCTGCGCGTTTACACCGCGAGCGTGGACACGGACTATCTCGCCGCGCTCGTGCGCGAGCTCTATTTCGCCGACCCCGCCATGACGGTCGCGGAGCCGGAGCTCACCGTGGAGAGCTATCCCGCCGAGGGCGCGAACCGCATTTATGCCCTCAGCCTCAGCTACGGCCGTGCGCCGGGCGTGCTGGAGGAAAAGTCCCGCATTCTGCGCGCCGCCGTCGCCGCGCTTGCGGCGGAGGCTCCGGAAGGGGACGAGACCGCACGCGCGCTTTGGTGCGCCCGCACGGTCTACGCGCTGCTCCAGGACGGCGCAGAGCCCAGCGGCGCTTATGCGCAGACGCCTTACGGCGCGCTCGTGGAGCACAGCGCCGACTCCAAGGGTGCGGCGACGGCAATGCAGCTGCTCTGCACCGCCGTCGGCGTGGAATGCCGCGTCGTCGCCGGCAGCATCGGCGCGATGGGGGCGGAGGAGCACTACTGGAACATCCTCACCGCGGACGGTGAGACCGGGCATGCCGACGCCGCCACCCTCGGCGCGGAGCGCCCCGTCTTCGGTCTCTCGGACGAGAGTCTCTGGGGCACCTATACCTGGAGCACCGACGCTTACCCCGCCTGTGCCGGCATTTCGCACTATGACGAGCTCTTCCCCGCGCCTCCGGAGGAGACGCCCGAGCCGGAGCCCGCCGAGACCGCCCCGCCGGAGCCCTCCCCGCCCCTCCCGGCGGAGACGGAAATGCCGAAAACGGAAGAAAGCGCGCAGATGTCAAGTATTTTGTGCGAAAAAGATAGAATAAATTTTTGAGCGTTCAC